>DATHBC010000781.1:0-5506 GCA_035296345.1 Pyrinomonadaceae bacterium
CTCGAAGCCGAATTGCCGGGAATGAAGGCGGAAGACGTGAATATTTCGATTGAAAACAACGTGCTGACGCTTCACGGCGAACGGAAATTCGAGAAAAAGGATGACGGCGACAATTTCCATCGCGTGGAAAGAAGCTACGGTAGTTTCACGCGCTCGTTCACTCTGCCGCCGACGGTTTCGAGCGAAAACGCGAACGCGGAATTTGAAAACGGCGTTTTGCGCCTGACTTTGGCGAAACGCGAAGAAGCCAAACCGCGCCGCATTGAAATCAAAGCCTCGGGCGGCGCGTCGCAGCCGAAAACCATCGACACGAACGCGACCGGGACGAACGAGAAATCAAACGCAGCCAATGCGTAATTTATTCAGCCGCAGAGAACACGGAGTTCACGGAGAAAACGACTTCACGCCTCTCGGGTTCTCTGTGAACTCTGTGGCTTATTTGATTTAAAACGCAGTTTATTTGAGTAAAAAAAATGAGATTCGACAGATACACAATACGCGGACAGGAAGCGATTCAGGAAGCCATCGGGGTCGCCGAAAAAAATCAGAACCAGCAGGTCGAGCCGGAACATCTGCTCGCGGCGATGCTCGAGCAGAAGGAAGGAACGCTGCGCCCTATCTTAGGCAAAATCGGCGCGCGCACCGAAAATATTTTAACGGAAGCGCGGGCGGCGATAAAAAAATTCCCGAACGTTTCCGGCGGACAGCAGTATTTTTCCTCGCGCATCAACACCGTTTTTCAAAACGCGCAGAAAGAAGCCGAGAGGATGCAGGACGAATATATTTCGACCGAACATCTTTTAATGGCGATTGCCGACGAAAAGGAAAGCGAAGCCGAGCGAATCCTGCGCCAGAACGGCGTGACCGGGGCGGATATTGAAAAAGTCGTCACCGACATGCGCGGCGGCGCGCGCATCACCGACCAGAACGCGGAAGAAAACTTTCAGGCGCTGGAAAAATACGCGCTCGATTTAACGGAACGGGCGCGCAAAGGAAAACTCGACCCGGTCATCGGGCGCGACGACGAAATCAGAAGAACGATTCAGGTCTTGTCCCGCAGAACGAAAAATAATCCGGTCTTAATCGGCGAGCCGGGCGTCGGCAAAACGGCGATTGTCGAAGGCTTGGCGCAGAGAATCGTTTCGGGCGACGTGCCGGAAACCTTGAGAAATATGCGGCTGGTCGCTTTGGATTTAGGCGCGATGCTTGCCGGCGCAAAATATCGCGGCGAGTTCGAGGAGCGTCTGAAAGCGGTTTTAAAGGAAATCGAGAAAGAAAACGAAAAAGCGATAGCGGACATCAGCCAGAGCTCGAACGTGACGGGCAATCGCTACGGTCGCATTATTTTGTTTATAGACGAGCTGCACACGCTGGTCGGCGCGGGAGCGTCCGAAGGCGCGATTGACGCGTCGAATATGCTCAAACCGGCGCTCGCGCGCGGAATGCTGCGCTGTATCGGGGCAACGACGCTGAACGAATATCAAAAATATATCGAGAAGGACAAGGCTCTGGAGCGACGCTTTCAGCAAGTCTATATCGGCGAGCCGAACCTCGAAGATACGATTTCGATTTTACGCGGATTAAAGGAGCATTATGCGAAATATCATAATGTAACGATTAAAGATTCGGCTATCGTCGCCGCCGCAACCTTATCGAATCGGTATATTACAGACCGTTTTCTGCCGGACAAAGCGATTGATTTGCTTGACGAGGCTGCTTCGCGCCTGTCGACCGAAAATCAGAGTGTGCCCGAAGAAATCGACACTTTGGAGCGCCGTTTATTTCAACTGCAGACGGTCGAAAAACAACTGGCTTCCGAAACCGAAGAATCCGCCGTTAAGCGTAAAGAAGAAGTTCGCAGAGAGATTGAAGAAATCAATCGCACGCTGCCCGACCTTAAAAAACAGTGGGAGCTGGAAAAAAGCGGTCTGGGCGACGTCAAGCAGATGCGCGAAAAACACTTTACGGTACTGGAGGAAATGAAAAAAATTTCCGACCGCGTTCTCCAGATGCAGCGCGAAAATATTCGCCCGCCGCAGGAGGAACTGGATAAATTCGTAGAACTACAGAAAGAAGAAAAGGAACTCGAAGAAAAACTGGATTTTTTCGAATCCGAAGGCAGCCAGGACGGCGAGCGCAAACAACTCCTTAAACGTGAAGTGGACAGCGAGGAAATTGCGGAAGTCGTGTCGAAGTGGACGGGCGTTCCCGTCTCGAAGATGCTTCAGGAAGAGATGCAGAAGCTCGTTTCGATGGAAGACCGGCTGCGCACGCGCGTCATCGGTCAGGACGAAGCGCTGGAAGCGGTGGCGAATGCGGTTCGCCGCGCGCGCGCCGGTCTGCAAGACCCGAATCGCCCGGTCGGCTCCTTTATCTTTTTGGGTCCGACGGGCGTCGGGAAAACCGAGACGGCGAAAGCTTTAGCGGAATTTTTATTCGACGACGAGCGCGCGATGATTCGGCTCGATATGTCGGAATATATGGAAAAGCACGCGGTCGCGCGGATGATTGGCGCGCCGCCGGGATACGTCGGCTACGATGAAGGCGGGCAATTGACCGAAGCCGTGCGCCGTCGTCCGTACTCGGTCGTTTTATTCGACGAAATCGAAAAAGCGCACCCGGACGTTTTCAACCTTTTATTGCAGATTCTCGACGACGGGCGTTTAACCGATTCCAAAGGTCGCGTCGTGTATTTCAAAAACACGGTTTTGATTATGACCTCGAATCTCGGCTCGCGCGAGATTTTAACGGTCGGCGACGACCAGAATCAGGTGCGCGAAGCCGTCCAGCAAATCCTGCGCGATTATTTCAAACCGGAATTTCTGAACCGCATCGACGACATCGTGGTTTTCGGACAGCTTTCGCGCCGTGAAATCGAACAAATCATCGACGTTCAGCTCGAAAAACTGCGCCGGAACCTGGCGGAGCGCGGAATTACGATTGTGCTGGAAGATTCGGCGAAAGAGCTTCTGGCAAACGAAGGTTATGACCCGACTTTCGGCGCGCGTCCGCTGAAACGCGCGATTCAGACGCTGGTGCAGAACCCGCTCGCCGTCAGGCTCTTGAAAGGCGAAATCGCCGGCGGGCAGACGATTCACGTGACGGCGGACGGCGGAGAGCTGAAATTCACGCCCGAAACGACGGCGACCGCTTCGGCGTAGAATTTTAACAGGATACACAGGAAAGACAGGATTAAAAACGAAATTCAACGTTTGTAGTTTTAAATTATCCTGTTCACCCTGTTCATCCTGTTTGAATTTTCTTCTGATAAATGGTTTGTTAGACTAAATTCAGCAAATCGTTTATCAAAATTTATGAGTTGGTTTAAGAAAAAAAATATGAACAGCAATAATGAGCAGGATTACAATCCCGAACCTGAAGAACAGAAACAGACGGACGACATTCCCGCGCAGGACGAGCGCCGCTTCAACACCGAAGGCGAGCGCGTTCGCGTCGAAGTGAAGGACGACGCCGAAAAATCGAAGCAAAACGTCAAATCGCAGCGCGAAACCGAGCTGGAAAATCGCCTGAAGGAAGAAACGACGCGCCGCGAAGCCGCCGAAGCCAAGCTCGTCGGCGTGCAGGCGAAATTTGAAGAAATCAAAACCGACATGGAGCGCGAAACGCAGGAAATGCGCTCGCGGATGCAGAAATCTCTGGAAGACCGCGCCAAGCAGGGACAGTTTAATTTTCTGACCTCGCTTTTGCCCGTTCTGGATAATCTCAACCGGGCGATTCAGGCGAGCGAGACCGACGCTTCTTTCGAGCATCTGCTGGACGGAGTCAAAGGCACGGCGCGCTCATTCGAACAGGCTTTGATAAGCGTCGGCGTCGAGGCGATTCCGGCGACCGGGATGGATTTCAACCCTGAACTGCACGAAGCAATAGATATGGTTCCGGTTGACGCCGGGCAGGACGGCAAAATCACGGCGGAATATTCACGCGGCTACAAATTCGGCGAGCGGCTTTTGCGCCCGTCGAAAGTTCAGGTCGGTCGCGGCAAGTAAAGAATGAACAAATCCGGCGGAAAGGACACGAATATGAATCCACAGTTTTTGACTGCCGAAGAACTGGGCATCAGGTTGGAAATCGCGGGAAACTTAGCGATTTGGGAAGCCTCGCCGGTTTATAAACATCAGAAAGCGGTTGACCGGATTCGTGATTCTTTCCAAAAGACGGAGAAGGACGGAAGTAATTGCCAGTGCCTCGACGTTGCCGATGTTTACGTGCAGTTCCCGGACGGTTCGTTAAAACGTCCCGATATTTCGGTTTTCTGTCGTGAGCCGGAAGAAGAGGAAGAAGCGATTAGACAAGTTCCCGAAGCCGTTATCGAAGTCATCAGCAAAAAATACGAGGCGAAGGATTTGGAAATCTCGCCGCCGATTTATCTGGCAAACGGCGTGAAGGACGTCATAGTTTTTAACCCGTATACGAATGAGGTTTTGCATTTTCGCGAAGGCGAAACGCGGAATTCTGCTTCGCCGGTCGAGATTAAATTTGAATGCGGCTGCAGTTGTACGGTTTGAAACGGTGTCGTAATTAAATTCGAATTTAAATAAAAGAAATCATTTTAAAATTAAGCTAATTATTTCAAGGAGAAATTTTCAGAAAATGGCAGCGAAGGAATTGAAATTCGGAGAAGAAGCGCGCAGAGAAATGCTTAAAGGCGTCGATATTCTGGCGAATGCGGTCGGCGTAACTTTGGGACCGAAAGGGCGGAATGTCGTTATCGGGCGGATTTACGGCTCGCCCTTGATTACGAAAGACGGCGTGACCGTGGCGAAAGAAGTCGAGTTGCCGGACGCTTATCAGAATATGGGCGCGCAGATGGTCAAGGAAGTCGCGACGAAAACCAACGATATTGCCGGCGACGGGACGACGACGGCGACGGTTCTGGCGCAGGCGATTTTTCGCGAAGGCATCAAAAACGTCGCGGCGGGCGCGAATCCCATGTCTTTGCAGCGCGGGATTCAACTGGCGACCGAGCGCGCTGTCGAAGCCATCAAAAATCAGGCGCAGAACATTGAAGGACAGAACGGTTTTGCCAACGTCGCCTCCGTCTCGGCGAATAACGACCGCAGCATCGGCGAGCTTATCGCCGCGGCGATGGAGCAGGTCGGCAAGGACGGCGTCGTGACGGTCGAGGAATCGAAAACGATGGCGACCGAGCTGGATTTAGTCGAAGGAATGCAGTTTGACCGCGGCTATCTTTCCGCTTATCTCGCGACGAACGCCGACCGCATGGAAACGGTTCTGGAAGAGCCGCTTATCCTGATTTACGAGAAGAAAATCGCTTCGATGCGCGAGCTGCTGCCGGTTCTGGAACAGACGGCGCAGCAGGGTCGCTCGCTTTTGATTATCGCCGAAGACGTGGAAGCCGAAGCCCTGGCGACGCTCGTCGTCAACAAATTGCGCGGCACGATTAAAGTCTGCGCCGTGAAAGCTCCGGCGTTCGGCGACCGCCGCAAGGAGATTCTCGAAGACATCGCGACCTTAACGGGCGGAC
>DATHBC010000782.1:0-2029 GCA_035296345.1 Pyrinomonadaceae bacterium
CAAAACGCGAGACGGGAACGAAATCCGGCGCGCAGGTGTTCGTCGAGCGGCGCGCCTACGCTTTCGCTCAAGCCGTCGTCGCCAACGCCCAAGCCGTCAAAAATCATTTGATTCAGGCGGGCGTCGAAGCGGAAAAAATAGAAGTCGTTTACAACGGCTTGGACCTGGCGAAGTTCGGTTTTAAAAACGCAAGCCGCGCCGAAATCCTGCAAAGCTTCGATTTGCCCGCGGATGAAAATCTGAAATTCGTCACGATTGTCGCCAATTTTCGCAGCGAGGCGAAAAATCACCAGATGTTTCTGCGCGCCGCGCGCCGCGTGAAAGAAAATTTTCCCGAAGCGCGTTTCGCGCTGGCGGGCGAGGGCGAATTGCTCGCTCAAATGAAAGATTTGGCAAAAGATTTGGGATTGGAAAACGAATCGTTCTTTATAGATAATTGCGGCGACCGCGAAGTGCCGCGCCTGCTCTTTGCCTCAGACATCTGCGTTTTAAGCTCGCGCACGGAAGGCTTCTCCAACTCGATTCTGGAATATATGGCGGCGGCAAAGCCCGTCGTGGCGACAAACGTCGGCGGCGCGGGCGAAGCGGTTTCCGAAGGCGAAAACGGTTTTCTCGTCGCGTCCGGCGATGATGAAACGCTGGCAAATCGGCTGCTCGAGCTTTTACGCGACGACCGAAAGGCGAGAATATTCGGCGCGCGAGGGCGTGAAATGGCAAAAGAGAAATTCTCGACGGCGGCACAGCTCAGGAAAACTTTGGATTTGTATGATAGATTGTTGCTGCGGAACAACGCCGAAAAGCGGTAAAACCTTTCTATTTTTCAGATGAATCAAGCGACCGCAAAAACTAAAATTCTCATCATCGCGCCGGCGCTGCCGCTGGTCGGCGGGCAAGCCGTGCAATCGCAGCGGCTTTTGGAAAATTTTCGGCGCGAGGCTCTTCTTTCGGTCGATTTGCAGCCGATAAACCCGCAGGTTGCGCCGCGCCTGCAAAAAATTCCGTACCTGCGCACCGTCGTCACGACGCTGAAATATCTTTTTGACATCACGAGAAAAATTCCGCGCGCCGACATCGTGCACGTTTTTTCGGCTTCGTATTACGGTGTTGTGCTGTCGGTCGTTCCGGCGGTTTTGCTGGCGCGAGTTTTCGGCAAAAAAGCGATTATCAATTACCGGAGCGGCGAGGCGGAAAATTTCTTTCGCGGCTGGGGCAGGCATTTTCTGTGGGCGCTCAGGATGGCGGACGCGGTCGTTTCGCCGTCGGGTTATCTGGTCGATGTCTTTGCCAAATTCGGCATCGAAGGACGCTCGATTTTCAACATCATCGACACCGATAAATTCACTTTTCGCGAGCGCCGAACTTTGCGCCCGATTTTTCTGTCAAACCGCATTCTGGAATCGCTCTACAACATCGAGTGTATTTTTCGCGCCTTTGAAATTATCGGCAAAAAGTTTCCGGACGCTGAATTAATCGTCGCTAACGACGGCATCGAGCGCAAAAATCTGGAACGTGCGGCGCGCGAGATGAATTTGAAAAACGTCCGGTTTATCGGTCTTGTGCCGCACGATAAAATCGCCGCGCTGTATGATTCGGTCGACGTTTATCTGAACTCGCCGAATTTCGATTGTATGCCCGGCTCGTTAATCGAATGTTTCGCCTCGGGCTTGCCCGTTGTCTCGACCGACGCGGGCGGCATTCCGTATATCGTCGCCGACGGCGAAACCGGATTGCTGGTCGAAACGAACGACCACGAAGCTTTAGCCGCGAAAGCGATTTATCTTTTGGAAAACCCGGAAATTGCCCGGACGATTACCGGCAACGCGCGACGTGAGTGCGCGAAATATTCGTGGGAAGCGATTCGCCCGCAGTGGCTCGCGCTTTACGAAAAACTGGCGGCTGAGCTGAAAGGAAAACCAATAGAGCCGCAGAAACTTTTGGAGATTGAAATTAGTGAAAAGTGAAAAACGAAAAGTGAAAAACGAAAAGAAAATCTTTTGATGCCAAACGAGCTATTCACTTTTCACTTTTC
>DATHBC010000783.1:0-2056 GCA_035296345.1 Pyrinomonadaceae bacterium
TCCGGCTGCTCGGTCTGTTCCCACATGTTGTCTTCAAAACCGGGCGATTCCGGGTTGTTATCGTCGCAATCGAATCCCGAAGACATCGTCAACAGGTGCTCGACTGTGAGCGCGCGTTTGCGCGGCTCCAGATTTGGCGGAAACTCGCCGCCGTTCATCACCTGATAGACGAAACTGGACGGGCTGACGGAGACGCCCGCATGAATCGCCGCGCCCAGCAGGTCGGAGGCGACGCTTTTCGAAGCCGAGCGCGTGTCGTGCGGTTTTTCGCGGTTCTCGCCGTGAAAATACTCTTCCAAAACCAGTTTGCCGCGCCGCGCGATAAGTATGCCGTGGTCTTCCTGAGCGTTGACCGAATCAATCGGCGTGTCAATAACCGCCCGGATAAATTTTTCTATTCCGGCGCGAGAGACTCCGACATCTTCCGGCGCGGCGGTCTGCCATCCGTCGTCTAATGCCGGCGGCAACGCGTAAACATATGGAGCCGGTTCGGGACGACCGCGCGCGTAAAAATCGCTCGACTCGCCGTCGGATACTTTCCGGAAATCAAAGTTCCCGCCGCGATTGGCGAGATAGACCGACAACCGCCGCCAACCGGCGTCATACCTGCCTTCGACGAGCACGCGCCCCTTTTCCGAGCCTTTATTCGCCGCCAGAAGCTTTACAATATTTCCATCTCGTTCGAGATGGTCTGCGCGCCACTGCGTCCAGCCGAGATTGCGCTCTTTGTTGCGGAGAAACGCCCCGACCGAGCCGTCGTCTCTGGCTTTAACCATCAGATAAAACGTCTGCGTATCTTCTATCGGCGCAACGTTTCCGCGCCATTCGCTGCCGCCTGATTTTGTAAGCGTGACGGGCGAAGCATACCGTAAGCCGCTCTCGACCGTCCTTTGCTGTATCCAATAACCGACAATTTTTGTCCGGCGCGCCTCGAATTTTCCGCGAAAAGCGCCTTTTTCGTCCGGCAGCTCAAAGGAAACCGCGTCGCCGACCGTCTTTGCCGGCGCAATGTATCCGGAAATTTCCGCCTGCCACGCGCCGTTCGCTTGTCTAAAAAACAATGTCCCGCGAATGTCCGGACCAAATCTTCGCTTCGCTTCCCACAGCCCGACCAGTTCCTTTGCGGAATTTGTCTGCCCGTTAGTGATTTGCGCCGATAAATTCGTCGAAATCAATGCCGTTACAAGTGCGGCGGTCAAAAGGGATTTCATTTTCTCCATCCTGCCTGCTTTAATATTTCGCTGACGTATTAAATAATAAACACCGCCTGAGCTCTTTTTGTGACGGTAAATTGAGGAAATATTTAATCTTTCCGGGCGATATTCTAAATTTGTGTGAACATGGGAAAATGCTGCGGCGGCGAAAGATTTAAAGGCTATAAGCTTCCCTGATTCGTTCCGCGCACGACGAGAACCGAGCAGGGCGCGTGGTGAACGAGCGAATCGGTAATCGAGCCGAGCAGCATTCGTCCCCAGAAACCGCGTCCGTGCGAGCCGATGACGATTAAATCCGCCGACCATTTTCTTGCCGTTCCGATAAGCGTCTCGTCGGGCGCGCCCAGCGAAACCTCGGTCGTTAAATCGATTTGCGGAAAACGCTCTCTGACGCGGGCGGCGGCTTGTTCGGCAAATCCCTCGGCTTTTTTGCGCGCAGAGCTTTCGAGCTGCTCGGAAAATTCCGGCGAGATGCTGATGTCGAGCGGCTCGGCGACTTCAAAAACCGAAACGATTTTTATCGAGGTCTTTTCCGGCGCGACGATTATCTCGAAACATTTTTCGACGGCGGCGCGGCTGAATTCCGAGCCGTCGGTGGAAATCAGAATTCTCATTTTTCTATATTTATTCGCCTAATCCTGCGACCTCGGCGTCTCGCGTCTCAGACGATGTTTTCACGGAACCGAATGCAGATTCCCGGGCATATCATTTTAAATTTACGTTTTGGCGTTTCCGACGTAAAACATATCGTCCGACGGGCGCAGCGGGCGAGCGAGCCAGAGCGGGCGGCGCAGCCCTCCGGGTCCGGGCGCGGGGCGCGTCATCGCCAGCCATTCCCTGTA
>DATHBC010000784.1:0-7341 GCA_035296345.1 Pyrinomonadaceae bacterium
AATACTCAGGGAAAAGGATGAAACAGCCGTGATGAAAACTTTAAAACAATTTCTGATAATGGGAGCGTTCATCGTTCTGGCATCGGCAACCGCCTTTGCGCAAAAGGACGACGAGCAGAAAAAGCCGAAACCGAAGCCGAGTCCGCCGATTGTCGTCGTTCCGGACGGAGGCAAAAAACCGAAAGGAAACGAAAGACCGCCGCAGAAGCCGCAGGGAGAGCCGACGGAAACGGCGATGATGCCGGGAAGATTTGATTAGTTCATTCGGGAAACTTAAAACAAGAGAGGCAGCTGAAGTTTATCGGTTGCCTTTTTTGTTTTTGCGGCTTGAAACGGTCAATTGTGTGATTAAGCTTATTTTTTCAGCTCTTTATGCTCGCGTCGTCTCTGCAAATGAACGCTTAATGTCAATGAAAGCCCTACAAATACGGCGAACGGAATAATTTCGCCAATCGGCAAAATATGCGAGACGGCGTAAAGCAAAATCAGAACTATAATCAAAATAAATATGATGAAAGTCACTTGTAAATTTAAGTCGGTCGCTTTCCGAGGATTAAATTCCTGCCCGAATGCGAGCCCCGGAACGCGAAAATATGCGTTGTTTTCCGCAGAAATTATAAAAAACTGAAGTTTTCTGCCCGAGCCCGAAGGCAGATAAATAAGGCGTCATACGATATACTATACTATATTGCGCGGCGTTTTTAATTATTTCTTGCGGTTCCACGCTTTTTGGAGTGAAATTAACAGTGAATCCGAAAGCTGTAAATTCGGCGGAAATTCCGGACAAGCGAGCGCCCAGCCGGATTTTTTGAAACATCGGCAATTATTCCCGGAGGTAAAAGTATGAAAAATAAAACGGATATAACGATTATTCTCGACCGCTCAGGTTCAATGGACAGCGTCAAAACGGACACTATCGGCGGTTTCAACAGCTTTCTGGAAGGACAGCGCGAAATCGAAGGCGAAGCTTCGCTGTCGCTGGTTCAATTCGACGACCAGTACGAGGTCGTCTATCTGGATAGAGACATAAAAGCCGCCGAACGCCTGACCGACGCCACGTTTCAGCCGCGCGGAATGACCGCTTTGTATGACGCCGTCGGTCGGACGATTAATTCGGTCGGGCAGCGGTTAGCCGCTTTGCCCGAGCCGGAAAGACCGGACAAAATTCTGCTGGTGATTATGACCGACGGTTTCGAAAACTCTTCGCGCGAGTTTAACTCGGCGAAAATCGCGGAGATGATTACGCACCAGCGCGATGTTTACAAATGGCAGTTTATGTTTATCGGAGCCAACCAGGACGCCGTTTTAAGCGCCAGAGAAATCGGACTGCCGACGCACGCGGCTTTGACCTACGCTCCGAATGCGGCTGGCACGCGCGCCGTCTACAGCAAAATGATGGATAAAGTCGCGGCTTTTCGCGCTTCGAGCGACGCCGAGGCTTTGCATTTTAACGACGAAGACAGAGAAGAACAAAAGAAAGCGGGCGCATAATTTTAGCCCGCCGAACATTGAAGATAAAGAAAAGAGGCGTTTTGAAAACGCCTCTTTTCCGTTGAAATATTGAATGCCGACTAGAAGACTTGAACTTCTGACCTATCGCGTGTGAAGCGAGTGCTCTACCACTGAGCTAAGTCGGCGCTGGCTTTTTTTGCCTTAAGCAAAAAGATGCTAACAAAGCCGCCCGCGGCGCGTCAAGGCTGCCGGATTTTAGATGGACGGCGAGCTTTCGTCAATTTGGTCGGTCGCGCCTTCCTTGAATTTGATTCCCGATGACGCGGAACTGGTAAAGAACGAGCGTCCGCCCGTCGCCTGTATGCCTTCCGCGACCTGCGGCTGCGCGTAAATTTTGTAGGAAGCCGGTGCGCTCGCGGATTTCGGGACGATGACCATCTTGTATTTATAGCCGTTGACGACGGGTTCGTCGCCTTCTTTAAATTTGGCGTCCAGCCCGACCTTATCAGCCAAATCCTTAAAAGTTCCGAAATTCTGCTGACTTCGGCTGGCATACTGCGTTTGCAGCGTGCGCATCGTGTTCAGATTTTGAATGGCTGAGGTTTCGTTGCCGCTCTGCACCATATAAGTCCAGGCGGGAATACCGACGCCAATCAGCAGGGCGATAATGGCGATAACAATCATCAACTCGACCAGCGAAAAGCCGCGCTCGTTTTTCTTAATATCACGACGAAAATTTTTCATTTTTATATTTTAGTTCCTTCCCGTGAATCTTTCACGTTACGAAATAAAAGAAGTTTCAAAATTTATATCACAAATCGCCGCGCCGGAAAAAGCTTCGGGCGATTAATTCCGGCGGCGTTCGGGCTGCGTGCCGGCGGGAAATTTCAATTTCCGCCGGCACGCTTTTAGAATGACGCGAAAATTTTCCGGTTGCCCGCCCGCGAAACTGCTGGCAACTTTTTAATGCAGTTTAGCAAACAAATCCTGTAGAATAGAAAAGGCGTTTTGCCTCAAAAATAAAATGATGAGAGATTTCGTAGTCAGCGAGCCGGCTTCGGCGACCGGAACGGGAGGCGCGGCGGGACTGAGCCAGGTCGAAAAATTAAAACATTTACAGGCGGCGATTGAGCGCGTGATTCGCGGCAAATCCGAAACCGTCAAACTGGCGCTCGTGGCGATGATTGCCGGCGGTCATCTGCTGATCGAAGACGTGCCGGGCATCGGCAAGACCACGCTCTCGAACGCTCTGGCGCGGGCGTTGGATTTATCGTTCCAGCGCGTGCAGTTTACCTCCGACCTTTTGCCTTCGGACGTTATCGGGCTTTCGATTTTCAACCAGCGCAACGGGAATTTTGAATTTAAAGCCGGACCGATTTTCGCGAATATCGTGCTGGCGGACGAAATCAACCGCGCGACGCCGAAAACGCAATCCGCCCTGCTCGAAGCGATGGCGGAAGGACAGGTCACGGTCGAAGGCGTTTCGCGACCGCTGCCCGAGCCGTTTATGGTCATCGCCACGCAGAATCCGACCGAGCATCACGGGACATATCCGCTGCCGGAATCGCAGCTCGACCGTTTTATGCTGCGCCTGCACGTCGGTTATCCGAGCCGCGACGATGAGCGAAGCATCTTGCGCGACCGCCAGCGAAAAAATCCGCTCGACTACGTGCAAGCCGTGATGAGCGAAGCCGAAGTTTTAAATTTGCAGCAAGCGGCGGCTGAGGTGCGCGTCGATGAATCGCTGGTCGATTACCTTTTGCGCATCGTCGAGCAGACGCGCAAAACCGAGACGGTCGAGCTCGGCATCAGCCCGCGCGGAACGCTCGCGCTTTTCCGCTCGGCGCAGGCTCTGGCTCTGATTGAAGGGCGCGATTTCTGCATCGCCGACGACGTCAAGCGGCTCGCCCTGCCGTGTTTCGCGCATCGTCTCATCGTCAGCTCGCGCTACAGCAACGTCACGCGCCGCACGCACGAAGCCGAGCAGATTTTGCAGGAAATCCTGACGCGAACGAAAGTGCCGATTTAGTGAAAAGCGAAAAGTGAAAAGTGAATAACCGTTGAATCGTTATCGAGATTTGAATTTAATTTAAGTTCACAAATAGCAAACTAACACTTTTCACTTTTCACTTTTCACTTTTCACTGGAAATGAATCTCAAAACGCTCAGCCAGCTTTTCAGTTTTCGCGATATTCGCAACGCGGTGCTCGGTTTCGTGGTCGTTGTCGGCGGGCTCGGGCTTGCCGGGTTGACCCTCTGGGCGCATCAATCGGGAAATTCGCGGCTCGCCGGAATTGCGGCGGGCGTGTCCCTGATTTTCGTCCTGCTGATTGTGATTTTCGTCGTGCCGCCGCTTGCCAAAAGCGCCAGCGCCGAAGCGTCGCAGATGGATTTGCCGTTCGAGTTTACCGTCGGCGGCGCGGTTTATCTGGGCTTGCTGGTTATCGTCGGTTTCGCGGCGTGGAATACGGGCAACAACCTTTTGTTTCTCGTGCTTTCCTTTCTGGTTTCGGCGCTCGTCGTCGGCTTTTTCATCGGCAGTCTCTGTCTGAAAAGGCTGGACGTGAAAATGCGTTTTCCCGAAACGATTTACGCCGAGCAGGCGACGCCGATTCTCGTCAGCCTGCACAATCGAAAACGCCTGTTTCCGACCATTTCCGTGACGACCGAAGTGCGCGGCAGGGAGCGCGAAAAATCTTTAATCGCCGACGAGCTGGGAAAAATTCTGCCCGTCCGGCTCGTCAATAAAATCACGCGCCCGCCGCTTTTAAAACACACGCTCGATTATTTCGTCCACGTTCCGCGCCGAGGCGCGGTCGAAAATCGCGCCGAGCACGTTTTCGAGCATCGCGGGCGTTTTATCATCAGGGATTTCGAGCTTTCGACGCGCTTTCCGTTCGGCTTTTTTCGCCACCGGCGAAGACTTTCGGCGCAGGAAGCCGAAATCGTGATTTTTCCGAAAGTCGCGCCGGTGCAGCCCGAGATTCTGGATTTTCCGCTCGAAGTCGGAAAGCTCGTCGCAGCCCGGCGCGGCAGCGGGCAGGATTTGCTCGCCCTGCGCGATTACCAGCCGCAGGACGATTTGCGGCACGTCGACTGGAAGGCGACGGCGCGGACGCGGCGCTTGATTGTGCGCGAGTATGCCGCCGAGGACGACAAGCGCGTGACCGTTATTTTCGACACGCGCGTTCGCCCTTCGGCGAAAGACCGGACGAAAACTCTGCGCGAGCGAATCGAGGAAGAACAGAAGGGAAAACGTCTCTCGCCCGTCTCGAAGCGTTTTGAAAAAGGCGTCAGCCAGACGGCTTCGCTGCTTAATCATTTTAACGAGGAGCAAACCGAGATTCGCCTGATTATCGACGATAAAATCGGCGAGTTCGGCATCGGCAAAACGCACCTCGGCGACGCTCTCAAACAACTGGCTTTAGTCGAGCCGACCTTCGTTGAAAACGCCGAAACGACCGAATTTCCCGGCGAAACCATCGAAGAAATCTTTACAGAGCGGCAAAATAGTTATACATTTTTCGTGACGACGATAAAGGAAGAAAAACTGCCCGCCCAGATTCAGCAAACGGCGAAGGTTTTGAGGTATTAGGTTATGAAGAAAACAGCACGTTTCTTATCCGCTCTATTTACCTTTTCGCTCGGCGTTACGATTTGTTCCGTTTTTTCCATTTGGACGGATTATAAAACCGAAATCTTGATTGAGCCGAAGCTTGAAGCCATTGAAACGTCTTCGATTCCGCTCGTTTCCATTTGCGAAATCAAGCGTAACCCGGAGCTTTATAAAGGTCGCGAGATTCGTCTGAAAACCAATATTTACTTACTGTTCGAGCAAACCGTTATTGCTTTCGAATCGGGAAAAGCTTGCGATCTGGCGTTTTTAGATATTGAATTCTGGAACGAAAACAGAAAGATTACTTCTTTGGAAGAAGCGAGCAATAAAACAGCGCAGGTTCTAAAACCTCTCAAAAAAACCGGTTTTCACGTTTTAACCAATTATACGGAAGTCGAAATTATCGGGGAATTATATAAGCGCGAAGGCTTGTTCTGTATGGGCTCGCTCCATTACTTGAAAGGAAAGGAAATCAAACAAATCTCGCCGGTAAAACAGATTGATTCGTTAGAAATATTTCGCCTGATACAGAGCAAATAAACGAAGCTCCATTTATAGTTATTTCCGTTTATTAATTCGATTTCCGAGACGAAACTAAAAAGCAAAAATAATCGTTCTACAAATTCGGAGAATGATTTCCGGCGTCTTTCCCGCGCTTTTCCGGTTTATTAAAAATTTCCTGTCACAAAATTCACAAGCGCGGTGTTTTTTATACGGAAGCAGTTTTGATGTTAAGATGACGGACGTGGAAACATTGATGGACGTGATGTCCGAACGGCAGCAGGCAGCAGTAACGGCGAAAATCGAGGTCGGATTTGACGAGGCTTTCACGCTTCATCACCGGACTGTGTTTCGCACTGCGCGCGCCGTCGTGCGCGATTCCGGTTTGGCGGAAGACATCACGCAGGAAGTTTTCATGCGTCTGTACAATAATCTGGACAGCATCAAAGACGATGAAATGCTGCGCCCGTGGCTGATTCGCGTCACCTTGAATTTAGCGCGCAATCAACTGCGCACGAATTTTCGTTCCAACGTCCGCGAGGAAAATTACGTCAAAGAGGCAGAGGAACAGGGCAGCTTTACGATAGACCACGAAACCGAACTGGAGCAGCGCCAGCAGGCGCAGGAAGTTCACCGGGCGCTGAATAAAATAAAAGAACCGCTCAGGAGCTGTCTGGTTTTGAAACAACAGGGCTTAAGCTACAAGGAAATCGCCGAAAGCCTTTCGCTGAACGAAACCAGCATCGGACAATTCGTAGCGCGCGGCAGAAAAGAATTTATGAGATTTTACGGAAAAATCGGTAAGGAGGAAGCATGAACGGCGACGTTTTGGAAAAGTGTTTTGACGAAGGCACGATTCAAGCCTTTTTAGACGGCGAGCTGTCCTCCGATTTATCAGAAAAAGTGGCTTGCCACCTGGCGCTGTGCGACGAGTGCGCCGGCTTGCTGGCGGTCGCGGAAGAAGAATCGTCTTTCGCTTTTGCCGCGCTGGACGCGGAATTTAACGCGCTCGTGCCGAGCGAAAGAATCCGCGCGCGGTTATTTGAAACAATCGCCACCGAAAGAACGTCTTTCTGGCAGAGAATTTTCGGCAAAGGCTTCCGCTGGACAAATCCGTCGGTTGCCGCTTTTGCCAGCCTTCTGCTGGTCGTCGGTCTTTTCGCGACGCTCTGGATTGCCCGCGAAAATTCGTTTAATGAAGCTCCGGAGATTGCCGCCGATAACGGCAAACAGCAGCGGCAGACAATCGCAGAATCGTCGCCCGCAGCTCCCGCAAAAAATGAAGATTCGATTGCTTCTCCGGTTAATCCTGCCGTCGTTCCTTTTGAAGAAAGCGATTCGGGCGCGCCGCAAATTCGTCAGGCGGTTTCCAGACCGAGAAACGAAAACCGCATTGAAGCGCAAAAAGCCGCTTACAGACCGCCGGTCAATAATAGCGGTTTCAGACGCGACGCCGTCGTGCCGGTCGAACCGAGCGCGACGATTTCCGGCGAGCAAAGCTATCTGAAAACCATCGCCACCTTGCAGCGAAACGTGGAAAATCGCAAAGACGAATTGATGAAACCTTCGATGCGCGTGGCATTTGAAAAAGATATGGCGGTCGTCGACGACGCGATTAAGAAAATGCAGCGCGAAGTCCGCCGCAATCCGAAAAACGAAGCCGCCAGAGAAGTTCTGCGCTCGTCGTATCAAAACAAAATCGATTTGCTGAATTCAGTCGCGGAAAAAAGCGAATTAATGGCGAGCCTGCGTCCCTAGCCAGCCCCGTGGAA
>DATHBC010000785.1:0-7797 GCA_035296345.1 Pyrinomonadaceae bacterium
TCGAAATCTACGCCGAAAAATCCCGGCGCGACGTTTCCGAAATGCTTTTCTATTACGCCTTCGGCACGTTCAAAATCGCCGTCATCGCCCAGCAGATTTATTTTCGTTTTCGCAAAGGCTTCACTGAGGACAAACGCTTTGCCGCGTTTAATCGTTTCGTCGGCGCGCTCGGCAAAATCGCTCTGGACGCCATTGAAACGGAAAGAATATAATCCGTCTAATTACAGGAGAAATTATGAAAGTCTTTTCGACACTGATTTTATTTATACGATTTTAAGGAAATTTTTTAAGCTCGACGGCGGGAATTTTTTATTCGCCTTATTTGCGCCCGTTCGTGGCTGAATTGATTTTGTTGTAAAATCAAAGTTTTTATGAGCAACAGAAAACTCGGCATAGCAATCATCGGACTGGGCGGCGCGGTCGGCACGACAATGGTCGCCGGAATCGAATTGCTGAAAAAAGGCTTAATCGGCACGGAAGGCTTGCCGCTGGCGGAACTGGCGGAAAATTTAACGGAAGATTTGGCGGCTTACGAAAACATCGTTTTCGGCGGCTGGGATTTGTTCGGCGAGCACTTGGCGAAGGCGGCGGAAGAACACGACGTTCTGACGCATAAACAATTTGTCGCGGTCGAAAGCGAGCTGCGAAAAATCAAGCCGTGGCGCGCTGCCGGAAACCGCGAATTTCTGGCGAATATCGAAGGCGAAAACAAGCACGCCGAAAAAATTTCTCATCGCGAGACAATCGAAAAAATCCGGAAAGACCTGCAGAAATTCAAAAAAACCTGCGATGAAGCGGTCGTCATCAATCTGGCTTCGACCGAAAAGCTCGCCGACGAAGGCAACGAGATTTTCAATTCAATCGCGGGTTTTGAAAAAGCTCTGGACGCGAGCTCGAAAGAAATTTCGCCCGCGATGCTTTACGCTTACGCCGCGATTGCCGAACAAATTCCCTACGGAAATTTTACGCCGTCCGTTTCGGCTGACGTTCCCGCGCTCGTCGAATTCGCCGAAAAACAAAACGCTCCCGTCGCCGGAAAAGACGGCAAAACCGGGCAGACGATGATAAAAACCGTCCTCGCGCCCGCTTTTAAAACGCGCGCTTTAAAAGTCGAAGGCTGGTATTCGACCAATATTTTAGGCAACCGCGACGGCTTGGCTTTATCAAACGAAGATTCGCTCGCCTCGAAAGTCAAGACCAAGGGCTCCGTGCTCGACGACATTCTCGGCTACAAGGTCGAAGACCATCTGGTCGACATCCGCTACTATCGCCCGCGCGGCGACAACAAGGAAGCCTGGGACAACATCGACGTGCGCGGCTTTCTCGGGCAATCCATGCAGATAAAAATAAATTTCCTCTGCAAAGATTCAATCCTCGCCGCCCCGCTCGCCATCGAAATCGCGCGCTGCCTGGATTTAGCCAAACGCCGCGGCGAAAAAGGCATACAGGAACAGCTTTCGGTTTTCTTTAAATTGCCGATGACGAAAAACGAAAAACCGGAACACGCGCTGTTCCGGCAGGAAGAAATGCTTCTGGATTGGCTGAGTAAAAATGAGTGACGAACGAATGCAGAAAGTTTGTGAAGATTTCGATTTGATTGCTCCTTTCGAAACCGAAAGGTGGAATCACAATAATTATTATCACGATTTTTTACTCGAAAATCTGCCCCCGAACTGTCGGCATACGCTCGAAATCGGCTGCGGAATCGGAACATTTTCACGTCTTTTAGCTGAACGCTCCGAGATAGTTACCGCGATAGATTTATCGCCCAAAATGATTGAAATTGCTAAAGGACTTTCCAAATCTCACGCAAACATTGATTTTCAGGCTGCAGATGTTTTGGAAGCTGCTTTTCCGGATGAGTCTTTTGACGCAATCGTTTCGATTGCGACTCTTCACCATTTGCCTTTCGAGGAAGTTTTGCCCAAATTGAAAAAGGCTTTAAAGACCGGCGGTAAGCTATTGATTTTGGATTTGTCCGGAATCGGAAGCGTAAATGATTTTCTCATCGGCGCAGCCGCTTTTCCGCTTAGCAAGATTCTGGATTTTTTTCACAACGGATTTAACAGACCAACCAAAGATGAGCGCGAAGCGTGGGCTAATCACGCAAAGACAGACCACTATCTGACCTTTCCCGAGGCAAAACGAATTTATTCAAGCTACTTTGAAAGAGCAGTCGTCCAAAGGCGTCTTTTCTTTCGGTATTCGGCGGTTTTGGAAAAGTGATTTCTAAACTGCCCAAATAAGTCGTTTAGAGCCTTCGGCGCGCTGTCGTCAGGTTGCCGAACATAAAAAATATAAAAAGCATCGGCGCGCCGAGCGTTCCGAGCAATCCGAGCGCGCGATTGCCGGGCGCAAATTTTTCGCGCCGCACCGGCAGGCTCGTTTCATTAACCGACATAAAATTATTTCGCCTTTTGATGTTTGACTACATTTCCAGCCGTTCGTAAGTGGCGGTCATTTTCTTTAATATCGCCTGCGAAAAGTCCTCGCGCGCCTCTTTGAGTATTTGATTCGCTTCCTCTTCCGTCGCGCCGGCGTAGATGGCGATGTAATCGGTCAACAAAACTCTTTCGCCGCTCGCGTCGCGCTTGCCCGCAAAATCGTAATGAACGGCGTCCATATTCGGGCAACTGTATTCGGCGAAAACTTTGCGTTCCGGGTAAGCTTTCTGGATGCGCAGGCGCTCGCGCTCGATTTTGGAATCGTAGTCCATTTCATCGACGCAGGCGTCGTCGAATTTTCTTATAATAACGGCGTAAAACGACTGGGAAGAATAAGTTTTATTGGCGGCGATTTTCGCGGGCAGTTGAAACGGCAGCTCCCAATCCGAAAACTCGCGGTCGGCGTGATGACAAGGTTTCTGCGGGTCGGGACAAACGGCGTTTGATGTTTTCTTCGGCTCGCGTTTCGGCGTCGGCGCGGCTTTGGGCTTATTTTCCCGCACGTTTGTTTCCGCAGCCGTTAAGCCGGAATTTTCGTCTGCCGGATTGTTTCTATTTTCATTTGTCGAAACGGTTCGGCTGCTTTGCGCGAAATTAAGCGGCAGGCACGCGGTCGTGCCGCAGGCGGCGACGGCGGTTATCAAAATCATTAGTAAATTTTTCATATAAATTCTCTCGTTAAAAAAAGCTCCAACTGTTAACGCGGATTTTTATCGCAAAAAGAGTCAGCAAAACCGAATTTTTTTTGCTAATCTCTAAAGATATGCTGAACTCGATGACTTATTTTCTGCCGGCGGAACTGGAAGCTGCCGCCCGGTCGCAATTTGACGAATGGAAAACGGAAAACAAAATCGCCCGCATCTGGTCGAAAGACGCGAGCGTGTGGACAAACACGGACGAAGCGAAATGGCTCGGCTGGCTCGATTCGGTCGCGGCGGAATCCGGCGATTTGCAGAAATACAGCGATTTTGCCGCCGATGCCGGGCAATTTTCCGACGTCGTTCTGCTCGGAATGGGCGGCTCTTCCTTGTGCCCCGAAGTTTTGTCGATTACTTTCGGAAAGAGAAATTTTCACGTGCTGGATTCGACCGTTCCGGCGCAGATAAAGACGCTGGAAAGCCGTCTGGATTTGGCGAAAACGCTTTTCATCGTCGCCAGCAAATCCGGCTCGACGCTGGAGCCGAACACTTTCAAACAGTATTTTTTCGACCGCGTCTCTGAAGCGAGCGGGCGCGAAAACGCCGGCGCGCAATTCGTCGCCGTCACCGACCCGGACTCGAAAATGCAAAGCATCGCCGAGCGCGACCGTTTCCGCAAAATCTTTTTCGGCGACCCGCAAATCGGCGGTCGCTTTTCCGCGCTTTCGCCGTTCGGCTTGGCGGCGGGCGCGGCGATGGGTCTGGATTGCGCGGATTTTCTAAAGAAAGCGAGCGAAATGGTCGAAGCTTGCCGAAACGAAAATCCGGGCGAAAATCCGGGCGCGACGCTCGGCACGATTCTCGGCGTTTGTCACAACAACGGGCGCGACAAATTGACGATTTTCACCTCGCCGGAGATTTACGATTTGGGCGCGTGGCTCGAACAATTAATCGCCGAATCGACCGGGAAAAACGGCGTTTCGATAATTCCGGTCGACCGCGAACCGCTTTTAAAAGCCGAAGATTACGGCGACGACCGCGTTTTCGCTTATTTAAAATTGAAAAATCCGGACGGAAATTCAATCGATGAAAAAGTCTCGGCGCTCGAAGCGAAAGGTCAGCCCGTCGTCAGAATCGAGCTGGAAGACGTGGCGAATCTCGGGCAGGAATTTTTCCGCTGGGAATTTGCCACCGCCGTCGCCGGCGCGGTTATGAAAATCAACCCGTTCGACCAGCCCGACGTCGAATCGGCAAAAATCGAAGCCAAAAAAATCACCGAAGAATACGAGCGGACGGGCGAGCTGCCGCCGGAAACCGCGTTTTACGAAGCGGACGGCGTCAGGCTTTTGACGAGCGAAAAATACGCGGGCGAGCTGGATTCATACGTGAAGGACGAAAAATCTTTAAGGAAATATCTGGAAGCGCACGTCGCGCATCTTCAGGAAAACGATTATTTCGCGGTGCTGGCGTATATCGAGATGAATGCGGAAAACGAAAGGCTTTTGCAGTCAATCCGCGAAAAGGTTCTGGAATCGAAGCTGGTGGCGACCTGTCTCGGTTTCGGACCTCGCTTTCTGCATTCGACCGGGCAAGCCTACAAAGGCGGAGCCGATAACGGCGTCTTTCTGCAAATCACTTCGGACGACGCGGAAGATTTCGCCGTGCCGGAACAGAAATACACCTTCGGCGTCGTCAAAGCGGCGCAGGCGCGCGGCGATTTTCAGGTTTTGCTCGATAGAGAACGCCGAGCCCTGCGCGTGCATCTCGGCGCGGACGTGAAAAGCGGTCTGGAGAAAATTTTATCGCTGATTTGAAATACAATCCGGGAATTGCCCGCGAATAAACGCGAAAAGACGCGGAATAAGATTAAAATTTCTTTTCAGCGTCTTTTCGCGTTTATTCGCGGGTAAATAATTTTCCTGAAAACCTACATCGCGTCGTTTTCGTCCTTTTCCTTCGGATGAAGCAGGTTGCCGCTTTCGTCGATAGCGTTTTTATCTTCGTGTTCCTGCGGCGTTTTCTGTCCGGGCTGCGGCGCGTGTTCGGGATGCTTGCCTTCCATTTCGGAGGTTGTGCCTTCCTTTTCGTTTTGCTGCAAAACCCTTTTGTCGTTAGCGACATCTCTTTCGTCCGGCATAATTTTATATCTCCCTTATTCGTTCTATTTTTAATTAAACTCCGACTGTTTCGTTTTCTTCCTCTTCGACCAGATAAGGCGAAACGCTCGGCGCATCCAGGTCTTCGGAAACAATCTTGGCAATGACGGGCAGGCTCAGGCTGCGCGTTTTCTTGATGCCCGGAACTTCCTTACCCTTGGCGTAGACGGCGTGGCGACCGTGTTCTTTATACCATTCGGACAAAGACGCGGTCTTGTGCATTTCTTCGATGATTTGCCGCCAGCCGACGCCCGTGTTGTAAGCGCAGAAGGAAATTTCGCCTTCCTGCGTGCCGTAGGGAATGACGCACATTTCCGTGCGGCGGAAATCGTATGTGAAAAGGTCTTGAAACCACATTCCCTCGACGCAGAGCACGCGCCAGATGTCTTCCGATTCATCTTTCGGCTGCGCTTTCATACGGTCGTTGCGGTCGGAATTTGCGTTTGCCGACGAGGGCTTGAAAAGATTCAAAATCTGCGAAATCGGGAAGCCTTCCGGCGCGTTGGCGGCGTTGTAGTTGCGCATGATCGCCATGCCGAGCTGCGCCATCGTCAGTTTTTTGCCGCGCGCCGTGTCGGTGATGACGGCGACGTCTTTCATAAACTGCTCGTAGTTGAAAAACTCGAACAGGGATTTCATCGCGCCCGTCTGTTTGTTGACGACGACGAGCGTAAAAATCCCGCAGTTCGGATGGCAGTTGCAGGATGACCAGCCCCACGGCGCGTCCGCGCCCTGCAGCATATCCATCACGGATGTGAAAGCGGAATATGACGAAAGCGGAAACCAGTCGCGCAAAGGCTGTATGTCGAGGCTGCCGTCCAACTGATTTTTCAAATCGTGCGTCATGCCCGCCAAAGTGTAACGCTGCTGCTTGCGGTCGGCGTCCGAAACGTCTTCGTCGCGTCCCGTAAACGAAACCGGCTGGAAAGCGATGGTCTGAACTTTGTCGATATTTTCGGCGGCGAATTTCACGATGTCGCCGATGGCGTCGTTGTTAATCGTGTTGACAATCGTCGTCACGAGCGTGACTTTGATGCCGACCGAGGCGAGATTTTCAATCGCCTTCAGCTTCACGTCGAACAGGTTGCCGACGCCGCGATGCTTGTTTTTCTCTTCGGAAACGCCGTCGAATTGCAGATAAACGCCGTGCTGCCCGGCTTCTTTCGCCGCCTTGCAAAACTCTATGTCTTCGGCGTAGCGAATGCCGTTGGTCGCCGCCAGAATGCGGTAAAAGCCGATCTTTTTCGCGTAGGCGACCGATTCGAGAAAATGCGGCGCAATCGTCGGCTCGCCGCCGGAAAATAAAATGATGATTTGGCGGCGCGGCTTGAAGCTAATCGCGCGGTCGAGGATGGCTTTCGTGTCTTCAAACGTCGGTTCGTGAACGTAGCCGACCTGGTTGGCGTCCATAAAACACGGGTTGCACATCATATTGCAGCGGTTCGTCAAATCGACCGTCAGAACCGCTCCGCGCCCGAATTTAATGTCGGACGTGCCGTGATGATGCACGTGCTTGTCTTCGGCGGCTTTAAAATCGCGCCCGTAAAACAAGGATTCGATGCGTTCGAGAAATTTCGCGTCCGTCGCCAGAACGTCTTCGAACTCGCCGTGCGTCGGGCAGGTTTTCCGCATCAGCACTTGCCCGTTTTCTTCGAAAATCTGCGCTTTAATCTCGCCCGGATGCGAGTTCATCAGAATTTCGAGCGGAATCTTGCCGGTTGTCACGCCTTCGCGCACCTGTTTGACGCAGGTCGGGCACAAAGAATCGGTTTCGCGCGGAAAACCCAGCGGCGGCGCGGTGCGCTCGTAGGATTTCAAAAGCGGCTCAGCCGCCCAAGCCGGCTTTATAGATTCGCCTTCGGGCAGGGCTTTATTCACCGCCTGAAACGCCTTCCAGCCGATGTCAGCCAGTTTCGAAGCGGCTTTCGAGCCGGTTTTTCCCTTTCCTTTTCCTTCGCCGCGGCGAAAATTATCACTAAACATAGATTTTATTTTAACAGTTTAAATAGAATTTTGAAGATAAGACACGGAAATGCAAAGTAAAGGCTAACAAATTTCCGCCCGTTTGCCAATTTTCATCGCCGTAAATGCTGGAAACTTTACAAAAATTAACGCATAATGACGGCAGTTTTTCGGCAAAAACATTTTAATCACAACCAACTCAATGCGATTTATTGAGAATAAACCCGGACAAAGTTCTCATGTCGGACAAAAATTTACAAATTCCTGAATCTCTTAAAGATGCGCTCCAGCGCGGACAGGTTGTTCCCTTTCTCGGCGCGGGCGTTTCGCTTGCCGTCAGGAAAAAGAACGAAGACGGCAAAAAATCCGCAGAATCTCTTTTTCCGAGCTGGAAAGGTTTTGCCGAAAACCTCGCGGAAGCTTTGAAAGGTGAAAATAAATCTAACGAAGCCGCATACGTTCTTTCCGGCGTCAACATTAAAAAGCCGAAATATCTCGAAGCGATGCAGCACGCGCGGGAAGAACTCGGCGCAGCATTGTGGTACAAAGTCTTTGAAGATAATTTTGATAAATCCGAAGATGAAGCCGACGAAGAGT
>DATHBC010000786.1:0-3982 GCA_035296345.1 Pyrinomonadaceae bacterium
GACGCGGCGCGCGCCGCAGGACTTTACGAACACGCGCTTTTAGCCACGATTCTCAACCTGAAAAAAACTCCGTTCGTTCCCTTAAAGCTCGAAAATCTTTTCTTTGAAGCCTTTCTTAAATCTCCGTTTCTCGATGCCGCACGCATCGTTCCCGTTCCGCTTTCCAAACGCCGACAGAGCGAGCGCGGATTCAACCAGGCTTCGCTTTTAGCCAGAGTTTTAGCCCGGCGAACAAAGCTTCCGCTCGATGAAAACAGCCTGATTCGCAAGCTGCACACGCCGCATCACCGAGCCGGAATGGACAGGAAAGCGCGCGCCGAAAGCGTCCGCAACGCTTTTGAAGTGACGCGCCCGAAACTCGTCGAGAACGAAAAAATTTTATTGATTGACGACGTTTTCACTTCCGGCGCAACCGCCGCAAACTGCGCTGAGGCTCTGAAAAACAAAGGCGCGCGAGCGGTTTACGTTCTAACCGTCGCGCGAGCTTTTTAAATCAGTGAGCGGTGAGCAGTAAGCAGTTTAAAGTTCCGAAATTCAATGTCGAATTTTGAAATCTCGCTGCTTACTGCTTACCGCTCACTGCTCACTTTCTGCTTACCGCTCACTGCTCACTTTCTTACGGCTGGTCGAAAGCCGGAATGTAGATGTCGCCGTTTTGACCGAACTGCGCGGCGACAAACTGATTATTCGAGCTGTTAATGCGATACCAATTGCCGCCGTTCGGGCGAAACACCGCGATGTCGTCTCTGCCGTCGCCGTCGTAATCGCCGACGACCGGACGGTCGCCGATAGCTCCGAACTGCGTAGCGACAAACGCGCCGTTCGAGCTGTTCAGGCGATACCAGGTTCCGTCGTTAGAGCGAAAGACGGAAATATCGGTTTTTCCATCGCCGTCAAAATCGCCCTGCGCCGTAAAGTCCGCGCTCGCGCCGAACTGCTGCGCGCGGAAAGCGCCGTTCGAGCTGTTCAGCAAATACCAGGAACCGTTTGAGCCGCGATACACGCCGAGGTCGTATTTACCGTCGCCGTCATAATCGCCCGGCACGGCGATGTCGCCGTTTGCGCCGAACTGCGCGGCGACAAATTGACCGTTGGTGCTGTTGATGCGATACCAGTTGCCGCCGTTCGGGCGAAACACCGCGAAATCGGCTCTCGCGTCGCCGTCGTAGTCAGCCGCGACGGGCGAATCGCCGTTTGCGCCGAACTGCTGCGCCTGAAACGTGCCGTTCGAGCTTCGCAGGACGTAAAACGTGCCGTTCGACGGACGCCAGACGGCAATGTCGGTCGTGTTGTCGCCGTCGTAATCTTCCGGCGCGGGCACGTCGCCGTTTGCGCCGAACTGCACGGCGATGAAATTGTTGTTCAGGCTGGCGTTGATATACCAGTAACCGTTACTCGGTCGGAAAACGGAAATATCGGTTTTGAAATCGCCGTCGAAATCGGCGTTGGCTTTCGCGCGGACTACTTTTTCGACCGTTCCGCCCAAGCCGACGACGTAAATCTCGCCGCTTTCATCTTCGCCGAACGAAGAGATGTTGCGCGTGGTGTCGAGCAGAAGCTTCTGCTGGTTGTTTTCCCAGAGCAGAATCTCGCCCGAACAATAATCGCCGTAAATGTAAGTGCCGACCGGCAGGGCGTTAAGCGTTCCGCGATAGACGTAGCCGCCCGTCACCGAACAGCGCGGATTGCCCGCGCCCGAGCTGCTGTATTGAAAAACCGGCGGGTTTTGCAGCAGCGGATTCGTTCCGGTCGCGCAGCGGTTCGGGTCGAGCCCGGTGCATTGCAGCCCTTCGTAAACGCGCCAGCCGTAATTGCCGCCGTTGACGATAATATCGACTTCCTCAATCGCGTCCTGCCCGACGTCGCCGACCCAGAGCTGATTCGTGCCGCCGCGGTCGAACGAAAAGCGATACGGATTTCGCATTCCGATGGCGTAAATTTCGTCCGCGCCCGGCGTTGCGCCCGCATACGGGTTGGTCGGCGGAATATTATAAGCCGGAGACTGACCGACCGGCGTGTTGATGTCGAGGCGAATCATTTTGCCCAGCAGGCTGTTGATATTCTGCGCGTTATTGTTCGGGTCGTTGCCCGAGCCGCCGTCGCCCGTTCCGGCGTAAAGATAGCCGTCCGGTCCGAACAGAATCGTTCCGCCGTTGTGATTGGTAAAAGTCGGATGCGGAATCGTGATGATTATTCTGACCGCCGCCGGGTTGGCTTGATTGGGATTGGCGGCGGAAGTTTCATATTCGGCAATCTCGATGGCTCCGTCCGAAGCGCGCGTGTAATAAATAAAAAACCGGCGGTTCACCGAATACTGCGGGTGAAACGCCAGCCCCAAAAGCCCGCGCTCGTTGCCCGACTGGCTGACGACCGACGCGGCGTTCAAAAAATCGGTCGCCGTGTTTGAACCCGGCTGGACGACTTTGATAATGCCGCGCTGCTGCACGACGAAAAGCCGACCCGAACCGTCTTTCGCATTGGTGATATGCACGGGCAGGCTCAACCCGGACAAAAACGGCTGCAGCCGAATCGTCAAGGGCGGCGGCGTATTCTGCGCCGAAACCGCGCCGACCGTCACAGCCCAAATCATAATTGCCAGACTTAAAAAAAACTTAAATTGTCGCATTTATTCCCCCAGATAACCAATTCAATAAAATCCCGATTCAAAATCCGAGAATTACACGCTTATCGTCTGCCGGCAACGCTGATTTACGTTTTGCCGGCGCATTGCTAAAAAGCAAAATCAAACAGCAGATTACGGCAAAATAACCTGTCGTATAGCTTTTCGCTGATAGAAGACTCGGGAAGGTGATTTAATTTTAAAACTTAAGACAAATAAAAACAAGGAAAATCTACAATCGATAGCGAACTTTCTTTCTGCGCAGCTCGGCGTCTTCGACCTCAAAATTTTGCAGGCGCATCGTGACGTCAGCCGTTATCGAGAGAGCCGAATGCCTGCCGCTTTTCAGATGAAACGTTCCCGCCGCAGCAATCATCGCGGCGTTGTCGGTCGAAAGATGTTTCGACGGAAAATAAACGGGAATCCGCAATTTCTGCGCTGCCTGTTCGGTTGCCTCGCGCAGGGCGTTGTTGCAGGCGACGCCGCCCGCGACAATCAGGGTTTTCGGATTCAGTTCGTCGGCGAGTCTTTCCGTTGTTCCGACCAGCGATTTAACGACGGTGTGTTGAAAACCGGCGCACAAATCCTTGATTTCCGGCGCGATGTTTTCATTTTCCGTCGAGACGGGCTGAATGTTGTTTTCGCGGACGTATTTCGAGACCGCGGTTTTCAAGCCGCTGAAGCTGAAATCAGGTCTGCCGTCGCTGATTTTCGGCAGCGTAAATTTAATCTTTTTCGCGTCGCCTTCTCTGGCGAGTTTTTCGATAACAGGTCCGCCGGGATAGCTCAAGCCGAGCATTTTCGCGACTTTATCGAAGGCTTCGCCCGCCGCGTCGTCGCGCGTGCGGGCGACGACTTTGTACTTTCCTTCTTCGGGAATAAAAAATAAGTTCGTGTGCCCGCCGGAAACTATCAGCGCGAGCGCGGGATATTCGATGGGCGGATTTTCAAAGGCGACCGAATAAACGTGCCCTTCGATGTGGTTGACGCCGACGAAAGGTTTTTCGAGCGCAAACGCCAGAGCCTTGGCGTAGCAGACGCCGACCAGGAGCGAGCCGACCAGACCGGGACCCTGCGTGACGGCGATGGCGTCAATATCTTTCAAATCAATATTTGCGCGCTTGACCGCGGCGAGCACAATCGGCTCGATTTTGTTCAGATGCTCGCGCGAAGCGAGTTCGGGAACGACGCCGCCATAAGGACGATGCAAATCAATCTGCGAGGAAATGACGGACGATAAAATTTCCCTGCCGTCGCGGACGACCGCCGCCGCCGTCTCGTCACACGAGCTTTCAATGCCTAAAACCAACATTCTTTTAGTGTAAAGCAAAACAACTGATAGTTGATAACTGATAACTGATA
>DATHBC010000787.1:0-5672 GCA_035296345.1 Pyrinomonadaceae bacterium
TTATTAAAGACCGACGCGCCCGCAATCGACGTAATCATCGGAACCGCGCCGCCCGGATTCAGAGTACTCGTGCGGTCGGCGACGCGACCGCCCCAGCCGGTCGTCGATTTGTGGCTGGAAATCGCCGTCTTGAACTGCTCAGCCTGGTCGGGATGCGAAAAAAGCTGGTAAGGTCGCGGCGCGCCCGCCTGATAGGTCGCGCGCGTCAAAGGCTGGACGAGACAGCCGACGTTGCAGACGACAGCCATTTTGCCCGTCTGCCAAAGCTCGTGCAGCTCCGCCAGGCGCGGGTTCAGACCGTAAACCTGCCCGCCCATGCTCGGCGGCGTCACCGGCATCAGTTGATTGCGCGGAATCGCCAGCCCGAACCCGCCGCCGCGCGCCGCCGCGTATTGCGCGTAGCCTTCGTCGTAATTGGGAATAACCGAATTGTTGCCATCGTTGCCGCCGTCGAGAAAAACGCAGACCAGAGCCTTGTAATCATCTTCGCCGCCCGATTTAATCGTCGTGTCGGCGTCCGCCCTTTCCTGCGCCAGCACGTTGACCAATCCGAAATGCCGCATCTGCGTCGCCATCGCCGTCATGCTCAGGATGCGGCAGGATTTTTTCAAAAATTCTCTTCTGTTCTCTTTCATAAATTTTTTTAAGCGAGCGGTGAGCGGTAAGCTGTAAGCAGTCGGTTTTTAAATTTCAACATAGCAATTTCAAATTTAAAACTGCTTTAAAACTGCTCACTGCTTACCGCTCACTGCTTACTATCTTTGCACCTGGTATTGCGTCAGGGTCGTCACCAGATAAAACGCGGTTCTGGCGCGTTTCAGCGTGTTGGTTGACGCGACGGCTTGAACGGCGGTTAAAATGTCGCTGCGGACGGCGGCGCTCATCGCGCCGTGCATTAATTCGCGGTTGAGCGTCTCGACCAGCAATGCGCCGGTCGTGTCCGCAGCGGCGAGCGCCTGCAGGCGGCTCAAATCAATCCGCGTTCCGCAGGGAATGCTTGTCGGATTCGTCGCGGTTCCGGTGACGGCTAAAATTCCGGCGGTCGTCGCGGTCGAGCCCGGCGGAGCCATCTGATTGACGAAATTCGGGCGTTTTAAAGCCGTTCCGGTCGAGAAGATGCCGAATTCCGGTCCGGAGAGCGGCGTGCCGGGAATAATGTATTCCATCGAATAATAGCTGAAGACGGTCGGCGGATTGAAAACGTCCTGTTCGAGCGGCTGCGTGATGCCGTTGATAACGCCGTCGCTCTGCCCGCTGCAGCTTGCCGGGACGGCGATATTGTTGTTCGCCGTCGGATTAAACGGGCGCAGAACACTTGTGATATACAAAACCGGCTCGCGCAGTTTCCCGTAATCCGGGTCGGTTTTAAGGTTGCCGCGCGCTTCCGGGTCGAGCAGGACGGCGCGAATAACCGCTTTCAAATCGCCGCGCGTTCCCTCGCCGTTATTGTTGAAAACGGCGGAGATGCGACCGACGTAAGCCGGCGTCGGATTGCTGGTCACAAGCTGGCGAATCAGCAGCTTGCCGATAAACGGAGCGACGTTCGGATGATAAAAAATATTATTCAGCGCGGCGTCCAAATCTTCTTCGGGCGCGAGTCCGGCGGGAATGTTCGGCGTCGCGCCCGCGTAATTGAGCAGGGTTTTCGACGCCGGGTCGTGATTTGCCGGGTTGACAATCATCGGGTCGCGGTAATTAACCAGTCCCGGCTGCCAGTTCGGGCAGTTGTTGGGATTCTGGCAATACGACCAGCCGGTGAAAACTTTGGTGAAATTGTTGATGGTTTCCTGATTGTAGCTCGGCACGCGGTTGCCCTGAGCGTCGAGCACGGGCGTGCCGTCCTGATTCAGCAAATCGACGCCGATGCTGAAAAGCTGCAAAATCTCGCGCGCGTAGTTTTCGTTCGGATTCTGGCGCGTGCTGATTGCCATGTCCAGATATTGTCCCATCGCCGGGTTCAGGGTCATTTCCTTGAGCAGCGTACGGTAGTTGCCGAAAGCGTTGCGGTCGAGCGTCTGGATGTAAGGCATCATCCGGCTCGGCTGCGGGATGGTGCGCCCGGACGTCACTAAAATCTGGCTCCAAGCCCACGAAACGCGGCGGCGCAATTGCTGGTTTTCGTTGTAGAGAGCTTCTTTATAAAACCAGTTTTGCAGCAAGTACATCGTGTAGTGGTCGCGAAAGCACGTGACGGGAACGTCGACCGGCTGATTGTCGCCGTCGCAGGTCGATGAAGGCGTCGTCGGCTGCAAAGGATAATTCGGATAGATAAAATTCGAATAGCTCGCTTCGTCCATCTGCTCTTCGAGCCAGGTGCTGTAGCCGAGACGGCGCAGCCGCAGTTCGAGCGCCGCGTTGACGCCGAAAGTCGCCTGCTGCATAAAGCGCACGCGGTCGCCCGTCCACGGCAGAGCGGCGCGATTTGCCGTCGTTTTGCCGCGGCTGCGAACGCTTGGTTCGGTTCCGGGCATCGGCGTCGGCGCGGCTCCTTCGTCGTCCTGAATTTTTCCGCCTTCGTGCCCGATGGAAACCCGCACGCGGTTGCTGGACATTCCGCGCCACGTGACGCGCGCCAGGGCGTCGCCGACGCTGCCGAGCTCACTGCTCAGACGAACGCTCAAAGCGTAAACCTGTTTGCGCTCCGGCGTGCGCTCGAAGCGGACGATTTCCAGCGGGTAGCGGTAATGATTCGCGTCTTCGAGTTCGGCGCGAAAAGCGTTTGCGCCTTCGCCTTCGAGCAAATCCGCCAGGTTCGTCACGAAAAACGTGACGATTGTGCGCCTGCCCGGCTGGACGATTCCGGTCGGCAGGCTCGCGCCGCGTTTCCCGTCGGCGACGGTGACCAAAGCTCTGGTCGAATTCGGCTCGCTGATCAGAACCGGCGCGTCTTCGGGCAAAGCATTCGTTTGGGCGCGGGCGACCGTATTGCCGAGCAGCAATAAAAGACAACAAAAAACGCCGAGCGTCATAAGCCGCCGCCGAAAGTGCCGACAGACATCAAATATTATTAACATTATTTTTTTCTCCCGAGCCTCACGCCCGAAGCAAGCAATCCGATTCAATATGGCGGGACATATAGAACTTGATAAAAGATAACATTGATTTATAACTCTTTTACGTGAAAAAGGCAATTTATTTGCGGGAAAACGTCGCGCCCGAAAAATGCGGCGCGGGATTTCTTGCCAATTTTCTCAAAAAGGTTGATAATTCTTCGCCGACGCTTTTGATATTTTGGTCTTCCGCCGGGTTATTGCTGCGCGGCGCGAATAGATAAAGTTTTAAGCTGCCTGCGCTTTAGTATTTTGTAAAGTCAGCCGACTCCGCCCGTTTGAGTGAATGAGCCTTGCGCGCCTGATTTTATCCAGTGAGAAAATTTTAATGAAGCAACAAAAATCTGCCGCGCCCGGTCGCCGCCGTTATTCTCCGCAATTATTCATTTTCGGTTTCGCCGTTTTGCTGGCGATTGTTTCCGCGTTTCTATGGCTGCGCTCGACGCCGGTCGCGAGCGCGCAGGCGGGAGAATCAGAAGACGAGCTGGCTCCGGCGATAGTCGTCTTCAGCGAAGGCTTCGACAATGTGACCGCGCCTGCCCTGCCGGCTGGCTGGACGACGGCTAAATCGGGCGATATTGAAGTGTTCAGAACGGTCACGAATAATCCGGATTCGCCGCCGAACGCGGTTTTCGTCCACGACCCGAACACGCAGGGCGTTTCCGAGTTAGTCTCGCCCGCCATCGCGCTCGGCAACGTGCAGCACAAATTAATTTTCCGGCATTTTTATCAAACCGATTTCGAATTTGACGGCGGCGTGCTGGAAATCAGCCTGAACGGCGGCAGCTTTACGGATATTGTCACGGCTGGCGGAACATTCGTGACGGGCGGTTACGATACGCCGCTGCTCGGCAGCTCGCTGGCGGGCAGGCGCGCCTGGACGGGACAGCAATCCGGCTACATCACGACCGAGATAAATCTGCCCGCGAACACAGCCGGTCAAAGCATACGCCTGCGCTGGCGGATTGCGACCGACCCGATGGAAGCGGGAACCGGCTGGTGGATTGACAGCATTCAGGTGACGAACGCCATCTCGGGCGTCAACGTCAACGCGATTTCGATTCCGAACTCCGGCACGGCTGCGCCGTATCCTTCGGAAATAAACGTGGCGAATCAGGAAGGTCTGGTGACGGGCGTGCAGGTGACCTTGTTTAACTTCAGTCACAATTCGCCGGACGACGTGGATTTGCTTCTGGTCGCGCCGGACGGGCGGAAAGTCGTTTTGATGTCGGACGTCGGCGGCGCAAATGCCGCGACGAATCTGAATTTGTTTTTCTCGGACGCGGCGACCGCTTCTCTGCCGGACAGTTCGGCGCTCGCCTCGGGAACTTTCAAGCCGACCGATTTCGAGCCGAACGACGCTTTTCCCGCGCCCGCGCCGCAGGGCGCGCCGACCGGAGCGAGACTTTCGGCGCTTAACGGCTCGCCCGCCAACGGCGCGTGGAAGCTTTTTCTGGTTGACGACAACGGCAATAACGCCGGAAACGTTTCGGGCGGCTGGAACATTTTCCTGCAAAGCTCGCCCGACGCGATTGCCATTCCCGAAATCGGCGCGGCGCAGCCTTATGCCTCGGAAAAACAGATTTCCGGCAATCAGGGAACGATTACCAAAGCGACCGTGACGCTCTCGAATTTCAGCCACACCGCGCCCGACGACGCCGACGTGATGCTGGTCGCGCCGAACGGGCGGCGAATCATTTTAATGTCCGACGCCGGCGGAAACACGGAAGTCGGCGGGCTTAATTTAACGTTTGACGATGCCGCCGCGACGAATCTGCCCGATAACGCGCCGCTCGCCTCGGGAACTTTCAAGCCGACCGATTTCGAGCCGAACGACGCTTTTCCCGCGCCCGCGCCGCAGGGCGCGCCGACCGGAACGACGCTCGATGCTTTTTACGGCAGCGCGCCGAACGGGACTTGGAGATTGTTTGTCGTGGACGACAACGGGGCAAACGCGGGAAGCATCGCCGGCAGCTGGAGCCTGAATCTGCAAACGTCGACGACCGCCTGCGCCTTTACGCTTTCGCCGATAGCGCAGGCGTTTCCGATAACCGGCGGCAGCGGCAGCTTCAACATCAATATGCCGCTCGGCTGCTCGTGGGCGGCTTCGACCAGTTCCGGCTTTATCACGATAAATTCCAGCGCGAGCGGCACGGGCAGAGCCGTGCTTAATTTCTCGGTCGCGCCGAATATGAGCGGCGGTCGCGCCGCGACAATCGACGTTTCGAACGGAGCCGTGACGCGCTCGTTTCAGGTTCAGCAGCCGTCGGGCTGCCCGTTTGCGCTCGGTCAAAGCGCCGTTAATTTCGGCGCGGGCGGCGGCGGCGGAAGCGTCGCGGTCACGGCGGGCAGCGTCTGCACGTGGCAGGCATCGAGCAATGTCAATTGGATTCAGATAACCTCCGCGCCGCAGACCGGCGACGGCACGGTGACTTTTAACGTCCAGCCGAACACGAGCGGAGCCGTCCGCCACGCGATTATTACGCTCGGCGCGCGAACGTTTACGGTGACGCAAGCCGCCGCCGCGACTTCGCGGCAATTCGATTTCGACGGCGACGGCAAAGCGGACGTCGCGGTTTATCGCCCGGCGGACGGCACTTGGTATCTGAATCGTTCGAGTCA
>DATHBC010000788.1:0-2185 GCA_035296345.1 Pyrinomonadaceae bacterium
CAAAAGCTGGTAAACCGCCGGAATCGTGAAAATATCGAACCTGGTTAAATTCTGAATAAACGGCAGGTTCAGCCCGCCGCCGAGAAACGAAAAGCCGTTAATCAGCGAATTGAGCGACGGCAGCGAGCCTTCGTTCGGCGTGCCGACGAGAAAAATCTTGTTGAAATGTTTGGCTCCCGACCAGTTCGGCACGATGCGGCGCGTTCCGGCGGGCAAATCCGCGTTGCCGTACATCGCCGCGTAACGCGAAATCAAGCCGCCCATCGAGTGAGCGATAATGTTAAATTTCAGATTCGGCTTTCTTAATTTGGTTTTCGCAGACTGTATTTTCTGAGTTAAAATCCGCGCCGTTTCGACGTTATCGCGCCGCCAGTCATAAGGGAAAACGTAAAAAACATCGGTTGCGGCGGGCGCGTCCCATTTGGCTTCGGTGTAGCCGTCGGCTTTCAGGGCTTCGATTAATCTTTCGTAAATCTGGGTTTCGGGTAAAAATTTGACGAGCTTGACGTTGCGCAAGATGTCGCCCGGCACGAGGTTGTCGCGGTTGCGCGCGATATTCGCCGAAATCGGCAGACGCAAATCGTCCTTTTTCGCCCTTTGCAGGTGAAACCAGACGCCTTCGCCGGTTTCTCTGTTGACCAGTTCAGAGCCGATTAAACCGGGAATGATAATGACCGGCAGTTTGCCCTTTTTGACGGCGGGCGCGGGCGTCGGCGTCGGTTTAGGGTCGGTGTTTTGCGCGGGCGCTGCCTGGGCGAAAATAAAAACAAGCGGCAGTAGTAATAAAAAACTTGCCCGCCGCGCCATTAAAAAATTAAACATAAAACCTTTCCCTTGTCCGATATGAATTAAAACTATTAAAAATTTAACCTAGCCCTCAGATGAAAGCAATCAAACAGAAGTTGTATTTTCCTCGATAATAACGGTTTCAGAGGGCGATTTTAATTCGTAAGCGATGCCGCGCCAGAGGATTCTGCGCGAGACCAGAGCGCAGGCTGAGTTGTAGAGAAACAAGGCGGGCGAAAAAATCCAGAGCGTGTTCTGCGTCCGGAACTGCCGCCGCAAATCATTTTCGTAATCTTTTAAAACCAGCTTGACCGCATTTAAACGAAGCCAGGACTTGCCGGTGCTGAACGCGGAGATTAAAAATAAACTCGATAAAGCGAACCAGAAGGCGAGCGTGTTTGCCGGGCTGAAAATAATTATCAAAATGCCCCAGACGAAAACCAGATTGAAGAGAAATGCGCCGGCAAACGATTGTTTCCACAGGCGCGGCGCGTAAACGCGCGTGATTTTCATCTGCCTGGTCGTAAATTCCAAAAGCTCGCCGAACGTGCAGTCTTCGACCGAAGCCGCGAGCGCCCGCGGCACGAAGCGAATCGGCAATCCGGCTTCCCGCATCGCCCGCGTGACGGCGAAATCGTCCGACAAAACGCCGCGCCAACGCTCGCGCAGGCGCAGTTTTTCGAACGTCCCGCGCCGGACAGCCATCGAGCCGCCCCAGCAGAAATTCGATTTCACGTTTGCGCCGAGCGCCGACGCAATCGAAGCGTTCCAGACCGAGCGCATCTCGGAAGCCAAGCCGAATTTTTTCGTGATAAACCAGCGATAACCCGTCGCCGCGCCGGTCGTTTCATCCCGCAGGGGCGCGATTAAATCTCTTAGCCAGTTTTCGGACGGGCGCGCGTCGGAATCGACGAAAACGAAAACTTCCGCCTCATCGGAAACCTGCAAAACAGCCGCGCGCAGATTATGAACCTTTTGACTTTCGCCCGCGGCTTTTCCGGCAATGACCAGCTTCGACTTTGCCGCGCCTTTGCGCGAAACTTTTTCGATTATTTCGACAGCCGCGTCCCGTTCCTCGCCCGTGACAAAAATCACTTCATAAGCCGGAAAATCCTGCTCGAAAAGCGCCGACAGATTTTTCTCCAAGCCGTCTTCCGCGCCGCGACACGGCACGATGACGGAAACAAACGGCTCGAAATCGGATTTCGGTTTAGCGAGTTCGCGCTTGAAAAAATCGAGATAAGCGATTCCGCCACGAAAAGATTTGTAGCTCAGGAAAACCAGAACTGCGGCAAAGAAGTAAAAGGCTGACATGAAAATTTAAACAGGATAGATAGGATAAACAGGATAAAAAAGAAACGATTATCCCGCTTATCCTGTCTATCCTGTTCCAATTCTA
>DATHBC010000789.1:0-3966 GCA_035296345.1 Pyrinomonadaceae bacterium
CCGAAAGCGTGACGGTGACGAAATTATAAAGCGTCTGGTAGGCGGCTTGAAAATCGTAATTTTCGTAAGCCTCCAAAACGCGCGCCGTCAACTCGTCCAGATTCGTCAGCGCCCAGCGGTCGATTTCGAGCAGATTTTCAATCTCGCCCGCGTCAGCTCCGCCCGCGTATTGCAGAATCGGTTTTTCGACCGCATCCGTTTCGGGATTAAAGCCGTCGAGATTTCCGAGCGCGTAACGCAGGGTATTTCTGAATTTGCGATAAGCGTCCGTCACGCGCTGCAAAATTTCGCCCGAGCAGCGCACGTCTTCCGTATAATCGACCGCCGTCGCCCACAAACGCAGAACGTCTGCGCCCGATTGGTTGATGATTTCAATCGGCGCGGTCACGTTGCCCTCTGATTTGCTCTGCTTTTTGCCTTCGCCGTCCACAACCCAGCCGTGCGTGATGACCGTTTTATACGGCGCGGTGTCATGCGCCGCCAAGCCGCACATCAGCGAGGAATTAAACCAGCCGCGATACTGGTCGCCGCCTTCCAGATAAACGTCAGCCGGAAATTGCAGATTGCCGCGCGTTTCCAGCACGGCGACGCACGACGAGCCGGAATCGAACCAGACGTCCAGAATGTCGGTTTCCTTGCGAAAATCCACGCTGTTGCATTTCGGGCACGTAAAACCTTCCGGCAAAAGCTCGCTTTCCGGTCGCGCATACCACGCGTCAGCCGTTTCGCGCGCGAAAATATCGGCGACGTGATTGATGATTTCCGGCTCGGCGACCGCGTAATCGCACGCCTGACAATAAAATACCGGAATCGGCACGCCCCACGAACGCTGGCGCGAGACGCACCAATCGGGACGACCTTTTATCATATTCGCCATCCGACCTTCGCCCCACTGCGGATGCCATTTCACCTGAGCAATTTGCTCAAGCGCGCCCGCGCGCAGCGAGTTTGACGCGCCGGTTTTCGCCGCTTCGTCCATCGAGATAAACCACTGCGGCGTCGCGCGAAAGATAACCGGCTTTTTGCAGCGCCAGCAATGCGGGTAACGATGCTCGTAATTTTCCGCGAACAAAAGCGAGCCGTTTTCGCGCATCAATTCGACGATTTTCGGATTCGCCTGAAAAATATTTTCGCCCGCAAAATGCTCGACTTCGTCCGTAAATCTGCCCGCGTTGTCGACCGGACAATAAATCTCCAAGCCGTATTCCTTGCCGATGACAAAGTCGTCGTGACCGTGTCCGGGCGCGGTGTGCACCAAGCCGGTTCCGGCTTTCGACGTTTCGGAACGACTGCGCGCCTCCGAAACGTCGATTTCGGTTTCCCCGTCGGCTTCGCCGCCTAAGGTTACGTGAGCGCCGTTCATGATCAGCGATTCGCGTTCAATCCACGGATGCCGCGCCTTCAATCCTTTCAGACGCGAGCCGGGAAACTTCGCCAGGATTGGCGGTATCAGACGCTCGCCTTCGTCGTTCGTGCCGCCGATGCCGCATTTGACGATGATGAAGCCGACCAGTTCCGAAGCGACGATTAAAACTTCGCCGTTGTGCTCGACCGCCGCGTATTCGAAATCGGGATGAACCGCGATGCCCAAATTAGACGGAATCGTCCACGGCGTCGTCGTCCAGATAACGAGCGAAACTTTCTTGCCCGCGAGATTTTCGTCTAATTCAGCCGCGTCCGAGACAAGCGGAAATTTGACGTAAATCGAGGGCGAGGTATGAAGCTTGTATTCGACTTCCGCCTCAGCCAGCGCCGTCTGGTCGTGAATGCACCAGTAAACCGGGCGCAAGCCTTTGTAGACGTAGCCGCGTTCCAGAAACTTTCCGAAAAGGCGCGCCGTGTTCGATTCGTATTCGTGCGACATCGTTAAATACGGCGTCTGCCATTCGCCCAAAATTCCGAGCCGCGAAAAATCGCGCGTCTGCCCGTCCATCGCCCTTGATGCGTGGTCGCGGCAGATTTTACGAAAGGTGGCGACGGGCAAATCGTTTTTGTTTTTGCCCTTTTCGGCGAGCTTTTTCTCGACCAGCGTTTCAATCGGCAAGCCGTGACAGTCGTAACCCGGAACGTAAGGCGCGTCAAAGCCCATCATCGAGCGCGATTTGACGACCAAATCTTTCAGGATTTTGTTCAGAGCCGTGCCGATGTGAATGTCGGCGTTGGCATACGGCGGACCGTCGTGCAGGATGAATTTCGGCGCGCCTTTTCGGGCTTCCGCAATCATTTCGTAAAGCCGCGCGTCCGTCCATTTTTTCAAACGCGCCGGTTCTGCCTGACCGAGATTCGCCTTCTGCGCAAAATTCGTTTTCGGCAGGTTCACGGTTTTTTTCAATTCTAAAGGTTCAGTCATAAAAATTGTCGGCGGTCGGCGGTCGGCGGTCGGTTAATGACTTTTGACGCCCGACTGCAAATATAAAATCTTATCATTCATTCAATAAAAATCTGCAACGGCAAATTTAAAATCGAAAATTAAAAAAGTCCCAAGCCTTTTTCTGAAGACTTGGGACTTTCGAGCAGACGATTAGCTGCGGCTCATGCTCTCGGCGGAGCAAAGTCCCTTTCGCTAATAATAATTATGCACAAAGCAACCATCATAAAACTTGTTCCGTCTTATTTTATGCCAGTATTCGTAGTTAATGCAAAATGCAAAGCGCAAAATGCAAAATATCAGGATTTAAGATTCAAATGAAATTGATTCTTCCGTTTTGCATTTTTCATTTTGCATTAATAAACGTTTTGCATTAATAAACCTATGAAATCAACTCTCAAAAAAAGCGCACGGGTTTTCGCACTTATAATTTTATTTCTCGCGCGCGCTTTTTCGCAGGAAGCCGCGCCGACGCCGCCCGATGAGCAGCCGATAAAAATTCCGACCGAAGAAGTTTTGCTAAACGTCACGGCGCAGACCGCGAGCGGAAAATTCGTTTCGACTTTAAAACCGGACGATTTGCTAATCGTCGAGAGCGGAACGCCGCAGAAAATCGAGAGTATGAAACGCGTTCCGGCGAGCGTGCTGGTCCTGCTCGACACGGGCGGCAATCTGAATTTCGCCAAAAATCTGAATATGACGCGCCTGACCGCGAAACTTCTGGTCGAAAAAATTTCCGCCGGAAACTCGGTCGCCGTGATGCAGTCTTACGATAAAATCGAGACGGTTACCCATTGGACGGAAAACCGAGACGCCGTGCAGAGCGATTTGGACAAAAAGCTTTTCAGCGGCAATCGCTCGCGTTTTTCCGATTCGCTGAGCGCGGCGATTGAAATGTTTAAATCGCGCCCGCCGGAAAATCGTCACCTGGTTTTTATCGGCGACGGCTTGGACAGTCTCGCGGGCGAAAATGAACGGCAGAAAGCCCTGCAAAATCTGCTCGCCGCAAACATCACGGTTCACGTCATCGCCTACAACAGGATGGAAGCAAGGCGCGCGAAACCGATGACACGCCCGTTTCAAATCGGCGAAGAAATCGAAACGCCGCGCCTGCCCGAATATCAGCTCGAACTGATTATTCAAACTCTGCCGCCGCTGATGCGCGACGGCTTTCGCCGCCTCGCCAAAGCCGAGCGCCTGTTTATCGTGCGGCTCGACCACGGAAAGCTGAAGCTCGCCAAACAAAAGCTCGAACAATGGAAGAAAAGCGAAACCGAATTGCAGGCGGTCGCCGAGGACACGGGCGGAATGTTTCAAGCGCCCGAAGAGCTGGAAACGATGTGGCGTTTTGCGCAGGAAATCGCGCAGGCGGTCGATTCTCAATACGTGATAACTTACGTGCCGACCAAGCCTTTCGCCGAAACCGAAAACGGCGAGCCGCGAAAAATTCGCGTCGGCACGCACTGCGAAGGCGTCGTCGTCCGCTCCCGGCAAAAAATCGTTTCCGCCGCCAAAAAATCGAATTAAAAAAATCGTTTCCGCCCGGCAAAACGAAAACGGCATACCGTTTAAAGTATGCCGTTTTTCGTTTAAGCCGG
>DATHBC010000790.1:0-3475 GCA_035296345.1 Pyrinomonadaceae bacterium
AAAAAGCCTGAAGCTTCCTGATACTTTTCGCGACGCTATTGCGCGTTACTGGAGGGATAACATTTATAAATTTATGAAAAAAAGCATTTATAAGAATATTACGGCTTTGTTGAGTCTATTGCTCATTTTCTCGTCGGTCGCACCGATTTTCGCCCAGAAAAGGCGCGGCGGCGACACATCAAAACAAACGGCTAAAGTGCCGGTTACCGAGGGCGGCGAAAAGGAAAGCTGCGACGTCTGGAGCGGGACGATAGAAGTCACGCATCACCAAGCCGAAAGTTATACGAAGATAACCAATAAAGGCGAGCACATCAGCGACCCGCGTTACACGGGAAAGGCGGTGCTGAAAACGTCATACGACTACAAAGGAATTTTCAACGTCTCAAATTCGACCGGCAGGACTTACGATGACGGCTTGAAAATCATGTCGCTCAAAGGAACGGTCAGCGCCGACGTCCTGCGCGTGTCGGATGAGAAAGACAACTGGAAAACCGAAACCGACTGCTTTCCCGACACGCCGCGCGTTCGCGTCGCCGGGCAGGATTCGTTTTCGAACATCACCGAAAGCGGGCAGCTTCCGAAAACGCGCGGCGAAGGCGGGATGACCATCAAAGGCAATCGGTACACCATCAGTTTCGGGTTTCCCCAAATCGAGGGCAAGCGCGTTCATAAAACCGCCATGAAGCCTTACGGCTGGTGCATGATGGACATGAATCCGCCGCACGATTCGAACGACGAAAGCGCGGAAACTTTTGACAGCAAAAGAGTCGAAATCGAAGGCAGCCTCGACCCGAAAAACCCGAACGTCCTGCAGGGCAAACTGCAGCCCGACGCTGAAACGACAATCGTCTGGAATTTGACGCGCAAGCCCGGCGAATGCGACGAGCCCTTGCAGATTAACGATTTAAGACTCGCGCATCGCGTTTTTCCGAACAAAACCGGTTGGGAGGATGTTGGCGAAAATACGGTTGACGGCAACGAGGTTCGCATCACGGCGACCGTCGTCAACGAAGCGAAGAAAGCGAAAACCGGCACGGTCGTTTTCAAGGAAACGAAAAGCGGCGAGGTTTTGGGCGAAAAGCCGGTCAGCGTCCCGGCTGAAGGCGAAACGGAAGTCGAATTTCTGTGGGACACGAACGGTTTCGCCTGGACAGACGCCGGTAAGCCCGCCGCGAACCGCGAAATCGAAGCGAGCATCGCCGGAGCCGACAGCGAAACCGAGGAAGTCAAAGTTTATCCGAAACCGGTAATCTTAGTTCACGGATTGTGGAGCAACGGCGCGGCTTGGGGCGCGTATCACAATTATCTGGAAGAAGCGCACAGTTATGCGTGGAAAGCTTACGCCGTCGGCGCAGACCCGAAAGTGGCGATGATGAGCACGGGCAAGAGCTTCGGAAACATGGAGCCGACCTTCAGCATTCGACAAAACGCGCAGGAGCTCGGCAAACAAATCACGCATACGCAAAAAACCGAAAACGCGTGGCGCGTCGACGTGGTCGCGCACTCGATGGGCGGTTTGATTTCCCGCTACTACATTCACCATTCGATGACGAACGCGCCCGGCGGCAAGCCGACCATCGCGCATCTCGTCATGCTCGGCACGCCGAATATGGGCAGCCCGTGCGCCGATTTCCTGTTTCCGAAATACAAGGCTCTCGGTTTCGAGGTCGAAGCCCTGCGCGAGCTTATGCGCCCGGTCGTCGCCGAATTCAACAACCAGATTACGAACCGCAAAGGCGTGAGATTCTCCATCACCTACACCGACAAGATTCCCCTGACCTGCGATTTAAAGGAAGCGGGCGACGGCGTCGTGACGAGAGCTTCGGCAATCTGGCAGATTGCCGACGTCAGCCATTCCGACAGCCTCGACCACACGTCCTTGACGGGCAAAGAGGATTTCATGCGCTTCGTGCGTCCGCGACTCGCGCTCGGACCGAAAATGGCAAATCAATAAAAGGTGATTTTTGACTTTGGCAGACAAAAGGAAAATGATGCCATTTTCCTTTTGTCTGCCAGACTGAAAACCTGTAAATCCGCTTCTTGTTCTCAACAGACGCCGCGCGCCTGCCGCCGAGATTTTAATTCGTTGAGGTTTTCTCCGAAAGCACCCATTTCTGCGGGTCGAGTTCGACCTTTTGCGGCGCGGCGGGCAGCCTTATTTTAAAAGGCGTCTTAGGACCTAAAGCGCCTACGACGACGGCTCCGCGCTTGTTTTCACCCATAGTAATGAAAATCGGCAGCGGCATAAACCATTGTTCGGGCGCGTTTTCCTGAATGACGTTTCCGGACAGCAAAACCGAGCCGTCCGGCTGATTTTCGATTTTGTGCTCGAGGCGCAGGGCAGGCAGCTCGGTTTGATGCACCCATTGCCTGAAAAACCAGTTCAAATCGGTCAATTGATACTGTTTCGCAATCGGAGTTCTGGCAAAATGTTCGTTGGCGACTTTACGAAAATCGTCGGTCGAAGCCACTTTATTTCTGTGCCGCTCGACAAAATCCTTCATCATATTAAAGAATGCCTGCCCGTCTCCGTTCGTCGGGTTGGTCATCAGAAAATGAATCATCCTCAGCACCAGCGCGCCCTTGTTATAAATCAGAACCTGATACGCACCGGAAGTTTTCGTCGTGCTCAGACGATGCCCCAGAATAATGGGACCGACATCGACGAGCCTGCCCTTTCCCGGACCTAAGTTGGTTTGCGGCGGGTCTTTTAAAGACTTCCTCATCTCGTCGATTAAGTTTCTGGAAGCTTCCGGGTTTCTTCTCAAAGCCGTGTAAAGAACGCCCGAATATTCGGCAAAACCCTCGCTCAGCCACTGGTCGCGGTAAGACCTCCAGGAGACGATATTGCCCCACCACTGGTGCGCCGTTTCGTGGGAAATAAAGGCGTAAGTGTATTTATTGGCTCTGTCCGTCGCGGGAATCATCATCATCGAAGGAAATCCCTGACCGAAGGCATAAGGGTGGAAGGTCGCGCCGAAGCTGTCGTAAGGATATTGACCGAAGAGCATATAGAAGTAGCGGACCGAGTTATTAAGCTCGGCTAGAATAAAATCTTCTTTGATGGGAACGGTCGTCAGCGAATTGAACTCTATGGGAATCGGCTTGCTGCCGTCGTCCCATTTTATCGTGTCGTTGTTTCTCTGAAACGGTCCGAGCGCGAAAGTGACCAGCGCGACCGGATGAGTCATGCTGTATTTGGTCACGGTAATCTCTTTGTCAGCCGGGTCCGGCTGCTCGCTCTGCCTGACGCCGTTCGCCGCCACTTTCAGCTTTTTGGAATGTCTGAAAGTGAAATCGAACGTCGCTCTATCCAGATAGCCGTGCCGCGGATACCAGCTTACGTTCGAGCGCGGGTAATGACAGTCCTTCAATGCCTCGGCTGCCAGAATATTCGCCCCTTCCGGCTGCCGGATGAAATCGCCCTCAAGTTCAAATTCCAATTCGATTTGCCGCCCGCTGCCGCCGTTGCCGG
>DATHBC010000791.1:0-3948 GCA_035296345.1 Pyrinomonadaceae bacterium
TAAAAGCCGCTTTAAAATTCAAATCACCTTCTTTAAAATTCAAATCGTAAAAAGACGACTCTTCCGGGTCGTCTTTTTTATTTCTCAACCCGACCGCCCGATAAAAAAATCTGGACTTTTCCGCCGTTCTTATGTTATACATTGTTTCATAGTTGAAACATTTTGATTTTGTTTTCCAGAGCCGTTTTTATCCGAGGAAGCTATGCGAAACAACGTTTTGGAGATTGTGGTTCCCGACTTTTCGCGGCAACTGGCGCGCCCGCTTTTCGCCTCGCGCGTGGCTGCCGGTTTCCCGTCGCCCGCCGATGATTATATCGAAGGCAGAATAGATTTGAATCGCCATCTGATTCTTCACCCGTTCGCCACCTTTTACGCGCGCGTGGCGGGCGATTCGATGGAAACCTTGATTAAGTCCGGCGAATTGCTGGTTATCGACCGGATGATAGAGACAAAAGACAAAGACATCGTTTTTGCGCGTCTGGACGACGATTTCTGCGTCAAGCGCCTGCGGGAATTTGCGGACGGCTCGGTCTGGCTCTACTCGGAAAATACCAGCTACGAGCCGATTCGCATAACTATGGAAACCGATTTCGAAGTCTGGGGAAAAGTTCTGCATTCGATACAGTCTTTTTAAGGTTCGTTTATGATTGCTCTGGTCGACTGCAATAATTTTTACGTTTCCTGCGAGCGGGTTTTTAATCCCGGGCTGCAAAAGCGTCCGGTCGTCGTGCTTTCAAACAACGACGGCTGCGTCATTTCCCGCTCGGACGAAGCCAGAAACATCGGCATCAAAATGGCTGCTCCTTATTTTCAGATAGATTATTTAATCGAAAAGGAAAATCTCAGCGTCTTCAGCTCGAACTATGCGCTTTACGGCGATATGAGCGCGCGCGTGATGGAGCTTTTGAACTACTTTTCGCCCGAAGTGGAAGTTTATTCGATAGACGAAGCATTTCTGAATCTGGAACTGAAGCCGAAAGACAAACTGCATAGAGCAAACCTGAGCAAAAAAGGTTTCGAGATACATGAAAAAATAAAAAAGTGGCTCGGATTGCCGGTTTCGGTCGGCATCGCGCCGAATAAAACTCTGGCGAAAATCGCCAATCGACGCGCGCGAAAACTAAATCTCGGAGTTTTTGAATTAAGCGATGAATTATCTATAAATAAGGTTTTAGCCGAAACTCCGGTAAATGAAGTCTGGGGAATCGGCTGCAGGTCATCTCAAAAATTAAACGCGCTGGGCATAAAAACGGCGCTCGAGCTGAAAAACGCCGACCGTCGCCGGGTGAGAAATCTGTTGTCGGTCGTCGGCGCGAGAATCGCGGCGGAATTAAGCGGCGAAATTTGTCTTTCGCTGGAGCTTGCGCCGCCGCCGAAAAAATCCGTCACCTGCTCGCGGTCTTTCGGCGCGCCGGTCGAATCTCTCGCCGAGCTTAATCAGGCTTTATACGAATATCTGGTCAAAGCCTCCGAAAAAATGAGAAGACATAAACTCTCGGCAAAAGCCGTCACGGTTTTTCTGGCGACGAGCCGTTTCGCCGAGCCGCAGCATCTCTACAGCGAATCCTGCACGGTCGAATTGGCTCAGGCGACAAATTCGACCAGGGAATTGCAGGAATGGGCGACAAAGGCGCTCGAACGAATTTACAAAACCGGTTATCTTTACAAAAAAACCGGCGTCATTCTCCACGGGCTTCTGCCCGAATCAGCCGAAACTCTCAGGCTTTCCGGCGAGAGAAAATACAACGGGGAAAAGCGTCTGATGCAGGCGCTGGATAAAATCGCGGCGCGGTTCGGCGCGGGCGCAATCCGTTTCGGAGTCGAGCCGAAAACTAAAAAATGGGAGATGAAAGCGGAGATGAAATCTCGCTGCTACACGACCTGTTTCAAAGATATTCTGCAAGTTGTTTGAAAACCTGATGATTCAGCGTTTCCAGTAATTTCTGATTTTTAAATCGAGCATCGGAAACGCGCAGTATTCGCAGTTTCTGCCGGAATCGCGCAGTTTCTGCACCATTTTAATCGCCGCGTCGGCATTGCGCGTGTGAACGATAATCGTCGCCGCGCGCTGCAAATTCTTGTTTTCGTAGAGCCATTCGGCAATCGCGTAGCCGGTCGTGGCGAAATCGTCGTGGTTGTTCGATTCGTAATGATGCGGCAGAAGGTCGTGGTCGAGAAAAATCGCGTCGTAGCTGTTTTCCGCCAGCAGCACTTTGGCTTCCTCGACCGTTTCGGCGATGTCCAGCTCGTCGCCGTCGAATCTTTTGGAAAACCAACGGTGACGGCGGCGGTCGTCATCGAGAAGAAAAACCGTTATCGGGCTGCGTTCGGCTTTCAGATTAACCAAGCCGAGCTTCATCATCAAGCTGCGTAAGATGCTCATAATTCAACAACTAAACGAGAGCTATAATATAACACAGCAGGCGCGGGCGGCGGAAATTTAACAAAAAATTTACCCGGATATTAAATTTTTGTAAATCATAAGTCTTCTGTTTTCATCAACTTAATTTTTCGCCGTTTTCCGCAAAGCGCAAAAGCCCGATATTTGCTGGATTTTTGCCGTAAAAATAATACTTGAAATCTTTTCAGCTAGTGCTATAATCCAATTCGTCATGCAGTTATTAAGGCACTCGAACAAGGTCTAAACGGTCTAAAAAAGGGCTATCGAAAAAACATAAAAATCAGTTAAAATTTTATTGGATGTCACAGGACAAAGCGACAAATTTTCAGCTTTACGCCGTTCCCAATGCGGATGATACTGCGTTTGAACGAGACTTTCTCGACGAGCTTCAATCGTCGCGGGAAGAACCGGCGGTCTGTGAAAAATGCTACGGCTCGGGGATGGAAATCGTGCCGGGCAAAGGCGCGCGCCGGTGCGAATGCCGCAAGCAGAAGTCGCAGGAAAAAGACATCGAGCGGACGAAAATTCCGAAACGCTATTACGATTGCCATTTTCACAGCTATAAGGTCATGAACCCGTCGCAGGAGCGCGCCCTGACATTTGCCACAAGATTGGCGATGGATTATCCGGCAATCGACCGCGGGCTTCTGTTTATGGGCACGGTCGGCGTCGGCAAAACGCATCTCGCCGTCTCGATTTTAAAATCCCTGAACGAGCGCGGGTTTTCGTGCCGGTTCTACGAGTTCGGCTCGCTTCTGAAGGAAATTCAGGATTCCTACAACCCGGCGACGCAAAGCTCGGAACTGAAAGTTCTCTCGCCGGTTTTCGACTCGGAAATTCTCGTGCTGGACGAAATCGGCGCGTCAAAGCCGACCGAATGGGTGCGCGACACGATGGCGCACATTATCAACACGCGCTACAACGACAAAAAACTGACGATTTTCACGACCAATTATATGGACGACCGCAAAAACGAGAAAGAAGAAACGCTCGAAGACCGCGTCGGCGTCCGCCTGCGCTCGCGCCTGTTTGAAATGTGCCGCACGGTGAGAATCGAAGGACAGGATTTCCGCCGCACCTTCGACCAGGTTTCGCAGATGAAGAAAAGATAAATCAGCCGCGAAAGAACACGAAAAAGCACGAAAGATTTTTTTATTTTCTTTCGTGCTTTTTTCTTTACAGCCGGTTGATAGCCGCCGCCATCGACGCTTTCACTCGTCAGGAGAAAAGCCGCCGCTATCATTTACAGGAAATTTTCTATCCGCTCTTGTATCGCCAGCCTATTTTCTCTTGTTTCGTGAAGCTCTCCGCTCCAGCATTTTACAGGTTTTCTCGGATTCGGAATATTCAATACTATATACTCGCCCTTCGCCTCTAACTTCATAGAGAATTCCCGTCTCGTCGTTAACATATACGCTAATACCCGGAACGTGGTCTCCCGTTACTTCTCTTCTCCGGAACAATTTCGGGTCGAGCTTCAAATCTTTAACATAAAGGTCGTAATTCGGCTGAATGCTAACTCTAAGAACCGTCCCCAAAGGCACTAG
>DATHBC010000792.1:0-1819 GCA_035296345.1 Pyrinomonadaceae bacterium
CTAAAGCTCGTCGCCGCAGGCGAAATCGAAATCAAAGGACGAAAGGTTTTCAGAAAAAAATCAGACTAGTTTCTGCAAAACGTTTTTGATTATCTCGCCGAGGCGAAGATTTCCCTTTCGTTTCCCGACGCGGTAGAGAAACGAGAATATAAAGGCGACGATTGCGCCAATGACAAGGATTCCAACCGCCGAAGCTTTAATTTCCGACAGCCTAAACGCTTTCACTTTCCGAAAACCGAAAAGTTGCAATCGGCTCGCCCGTTTTTGACATCGGCGCGCGAAGCTATTAAACTAACCCTTTTCACTTATACGTGAAAGGATGAATAGATATGCCAAAGAGAACTTATCAACCAAACAACCGTCGCCGGGCGAAAAAGCACGGATTCCGCGCCAGAATGGCGACCAAGAACGGCAGAGCCGTATTGGCGCGCCGCCGGGCAAAAGGACGCAAGAGATTAACGCCGCATCACTATTAAGCCGGAGCGACGGCAGCAGCAGATTCAGGCTGCCGAGAGATAGCCGCCTGCGGAAATCCGCCGAATTTCGCCGCGTTTACGCGGAAGGAAAACGTTTTGACGGTCGTTTTATGACTGTCTTTGTTTTGCCTTCAAAAACCGAATCGCATAAACTCGGAATTACGGCGTCAAAGAAAGGAATCGGCAAGGCTTTCGAGCGAAATCGCGCGAAGCGTCTTTTGCGCGAAGCGTTTCGCCTGAGCCGCGCCGAGCTGAATGAGCTGAAAGGCAAATACGATTGGGTTTTGAATGCGCGGCGCAAATTGCTGCGCGTCAAGCTCGAAAAGCCTTTGGATGATTTCCGGCAGATTATCGAAACGGTCAGAAACAGTGAATCGGAATTAAACACCGGAAGGGCGAAAGAAACGCTGCCGTTGGCGAGCAAGTGATGGAGGTTCAAAAGCGCTGAAGTTTTTGTTTTTGAATTTTTTGAAGCTTTACAAGGCGTTGCTCTCGCCTTTTTTGCCGCCCGCGTGTCGCTTCACGCCGACCTGTTCGGAATATTCGATGCAGGCAATCGAGAAATACGGCGCATTTCGCGGAACCTGGCTCGGCGTAAAACGTATCTTACGTTGTCAACCATTTTGCAAAGGCGGTTATGACCCGGTTAAATAAATCCGAATGCAAAATTTTGCAACCTGGTTTTACATTTTTCGTTTTGCATTTTGAATTTTGCATTAATTACGATGTCAGATAATAAACAATCAGTTCAACAGAGATTTCTCGTCGCGGCGGTGCTTTCGCTGCTCGTGCTGACGGTTTGGAGCTATTTTTTCGCTCCGGAAAAGCCGAGAGACAATGCTAATACGGCGGCAAATGTAGCGACGACCAACGCGCCCGCGCCGTCGCAAACCGCTCAAAATCAAACGGCGGTGCCCGCTGCAACCGCGCCGGTTAATATTCCCGATAACGTTCCGAACCGGGTTATAACAATCAAATCACCGCTTTACGAAGTAAAACTTGATGCAAAAGGTGCGGTCGCGACAAGCTGGATTTTAGTTAAAAACGTCAACGAGCAGCACGAAAAAGTCCTTTTTTCGAATGATTCGACCGAAGCTGACCCGAAACCTTTGGAATTGATTTCACCCGAGGCTCTTAAACGCAGCCCGCGTGAAATTCCTTTCCGGCTCGTGACGGGCGACCAGAATCTGGACGCTTTTTTGAACGAGAGAAATTATCAGGTTTCGCAAGCCGAAGATACTATTCAGCTTACAGGCGCGGAATCGAAGCAAATCGATTTTGTTTTAAGAGACGAAAACGGCTTGGAAGTAACGAAAAGCTTTGTTTTTCGCGCCGACAGCTAT
>DATHBC010000793.1:0-11607 GCA_035296345.1 Pyrinomonadaceae bacterium
CGGTTTTTGCTTTGGCAAATAATTGAAAAGATGAGAAAATTATTAGCTTATGCCCTCCGAACAAAGTTTGACTGAACGACTCTTGAACGGCGAACCGCGCGCCGTCGCCCGCGCAATTACGAAAGTCGAGAGCGGAGCAAACGGCGCGGCGGCATTAATGAAGGAAGTTTTTCCAAAAACGGGAAATGCGTTGGTCATCGGCATCACGGGTTCGCCCGGCGCAGGCAAGTCGTCGCTCGTTGATCGCCTCGCGGGTCTTTATCGTCAACAGGAAAAGCGCGTCGGCATCATCGCCGTTGACCCGTCATCGCCGTTTTCCGGCGGCGCGATTTTAGGCGACCGCATTCGTATGCAGACGCTCGGACTCGACCCCGGAGTCTTTATTCGCTCGATGGCGACGCGCGGTAACCTCGGCGGGCTTTCACGCGCGACGGTGGACGCCGTAGCGATTTTAGACGCGGCGGGCTTTGATAAAATTATTGTCGAGACGGTCGGCGTCGGGCAGGACGAAGTCGAGATTGTGAAAGCGGCTGATGTTTCGGTCGTCGTTTTAGTGCCGGGAATGGGCGACGACATTCAGGCAATCAAAGCCGGAATTATGGAAATCGGCGATGTTTTCGTGATAAACAAAGCCGACCGCGAGGGCGTTCTCAGAACGGAAAAGGAACTCGACGCCCTTTTGTCACTGGCGCATCGCCCGGATTTCTGGAATTCGCCGATTGTCAAAACCGTGGCGACCGAGAATAAAGGCATCGAAGATTTGTCGAAAGCCATCGAAAGCTACAACGATTTTCAGAAACAAGGCGAAAACCTGGAACGCAGAAAATCCATCGCCAGGTGGCGGCTTCTGGAGCTTTTGCAGGAAAAACTGCTGGCGCGCGCCTTGAGCACAAACGGAGCGGGCGAAAAACTCGAACGCCTCGCCCAAGAAGTCGCCGAAAAAAAACGCGACCCGTATTCGGCGGTTGAGGAAATTTTAAAACAAAAAGCCGACAGCTAACCGCTGCCGACAGCTATCAGCCATATATGAAAATAAGTCATCTCGGCATCGCCACGAAAGGCATCGAAGAAGCTTTGAAATTTTACGAAGACGCGCTCGGTTTGAAAAACGTTCATACCGAAGTGGTCGAAGACCAGAAAGTGCGCGTGGCGATGCTGCCGATTGGCGAAACGCGCATCGAGCTTTTAGAGCCGACGAGCGAGGATTCGCCGATTTCGAAATTTCTGGAAAAACGCGGCGGCGGCATTCATCATATCGCCGTCGAAGTCGAAGATATTGAAGCGGCGCTTTTGAAACTAAAACAGGCGGGCGCGCGTTTAATTGATGAACAACCCAGAATCGGCGCGGAAAATTGTCTCGTCGCTTTCGTTCATCCGTCATCTACAAGCGGGGTTTTGTTGGAATTGGTTCAGCAACAGCAAAAATAAGAAAATTAGTGTCAGGAGTTTTTTATAAAAATTATGGAAGATAACAAAGATAGATTGAATCCGGAAGACGCGACCGAAAGCGCGACCTCCTCATCAGCGTCCGAAATAACAACGCCGGAACTGCCGAAAGACGAAACCGCAGTTAATGACGATGCGGCGACGACAACGGAAAATTTCAGCGCCTCGACGGGCGGGCGCGCCGAAACCAAAACTTCAACGGTTTCGAGCGGAGCCGCCGCCGCTTCAGCCTCCGGAGGCGGAATGTCTTCGGCAATGAAAGGCTTGCTTGTGGTATTGGCGATTTTCGCTCTCGGCGCGGGACTGCTGGTCTGGAAAATCAAAGCCGGAGCCGGGCACGGCAGCGCGGGTCTGACCAAATTGACCAACGAGGACATCGCTCTTTTATTAAAAGACGAAAATCCGATGGCGCTCAAACAGCTTTCCGAAAACCCCGAAACGAAAAAGAAAATCGTCGAAAGCCTGAAACAGACCCTGGCGATGGCGAGCCAGGCGCGTAAGGACGGCATGGCAAACGACCCGGAAGTCAAGGAAGAGCTCGAAAGCGTCCGCACGGAAATCGTCGCCGCCAGCTACGATAAAAAGAAAAACGCCGACAAGGGTCCGATGCCGCCGTTCGGTTTTATCACCGAAGACGAAGTAAAAGCTTTCTACACCGAAGGCGGAAACGAAGCGAAGTTTAAAACCTTTATCGACAAGAAAATCGTGCAGGCGAAAGAAGACGGTCGCATTCCGAAAGACCGCGAGCCGACCGAAGAGCAGCTTACCTCGGCGCGCGATTTCTACGCTAAAGCCAGAATTTACGAAAAAGAAGCCGACGCGAAAAAAGGCGAGCTGGGCGAAGAATACAACCGCAAAGTCGAGCTTCAGGTCAAGCTTCAGCAGGAGCAGTTTCTGGCGCGGCGTTACGCCGACAAAGTCCTGAAAGAGAAAATCAAGGTCACGGACGAAGAAGTTCAGAACTATCTGAAGCAGCACCCGGAACTCGACACTAAAAAGGAAAAGCGGGCTAAAGCCGAAGAGCTGCTGGCGCGCGCCCAGAAAGGCGAAGATTTTGCCGCGCTGGCGAAGGAAAATTCCGAAGACCCCGGCAGCAAGGAGAAAGGCGGGCTTTACGAAGACGTTCGTCAGGGTCAGTTCGTTCCCGAATTTGAAACCGCCGCGCTGGCGCTCGAACCCGGACAAATCGCGCCGCAGCTGGTCGAAAGCAAATTCGGTTATCATATCATCAAGCTGGAAAAGAAAGGCTCGGCGAAAGATGCCGGCGGGCAGGAAGCGCCGACTTTCAGCGCGCGTCACATCCTGATTTCGACGGTAACTTCCGACCCGGCAAATCCGCGTATGCCGCCGATGTCGGCGGAAGAAAAAATTCGCGCCCAGCTCGAAGAAGAAAAAGAGAAAAAGGCGATGGACGAGCTGCTGGCAAAAAATCCGATTGAGATTCCCGATGATTTCACCGTTCCCGAGCCTTCCGCCGAACAGCTCGAAGAGATGAAGAAGATGCAGGAAATGCAGATGCAGCAGCAAATGCAGCAAATGCAGCAGCAGCAACCGGGCGAAGGCATTGAAACCGACACCACCACGCCGGGCAATACGTCGCCGAAACAGCCTGCGCCGAAGAAAAAATAGTTAACGGAAAGCTGCGGACAGTTACGGATAGTTGCAGGCAGTCGGAAGAAATTCCTGAATCTGCAACTTTCCGCAACTCCGCAGCTTTCCGTAACTTTCTGCAAACTATGCAGTTGGGCGATTACCGCATCGAAATAATTCCCGATACGGAATTCAGACTTGACGGCGGGGCGATGTTCGGAGTCGTCCCGCGCGTCGTTTGGGAGCGCGTCTGCCCGCCTGACCCGGCAAACCGGATTCGGTTAAATATGAACTGCCTGTTTGTGGAAACGGCGACGGAAAAAATCCTTGTCGAAACCGGCATCGGCGAAAAGTGGACGGAAAAGCAGACGAAAAATTACGGCATTTTTCGCGCGAAGCCTTTTGCCGAGACGCTTTTTGAAAAAACCGGATGCCGCCCCGCAGACATCACGATTGTCGTCAACACGCACCTGCATTTCGACCACGCGGGCGGAAACACGATTTTTGAATGCGGAACGCGGAATGCGGAACGCGGAACGGAAAGCGACGAACAATTATCAACGACGGAAAACGAACAAAATTTCGAAGCTCAAAGTTCGAAGTCCGAAGACAATACGACAAATCCGCATTCCGCATTCCGCGTTCCGCATTCCGCAATCGCACAGTTTCCGAACGCGCGATATTTCGTTTCCGAATCCGAGTTTCGACACGCGGAAAACCCGCACGAGCGCGACCGCGCCAGTTATCTGGCGGAAAACTGGCGACCTTTGCAGGCGAGCGGTCAGCTTGAATTAAAGCCCGACGTTTACGAAGTCGTCGAAGGCTTGACGATAGAAAACGCGCGCGGGCATTCCGAAACGATGCAAACCGTCCGCCTGAAGCGCGGCGGAGAAACGCTCTACGGCTTTGCGGATTTGATTCCGACGCGCCATCATCTCGCTTTGCCCTGGATTATGGGTTACGATTTGTATCCGACCGAAACGCTGGAATTTAAGAAACAAATTCTGCCGCTCGCCGTGAAAGAAAACTGGATTTGCCTTTTCTATCACGATTTTGAAATGCCGCTTTGCCGTCTGACGGAAGTGGACGGAAAATTGAAAGCGATTAAAATTCCGGTCGAAGAAACTTTAGGCTGAAGCACAGCCAAATTTAGGAGAAAACTTTAAATGAAAAAATTTACGATTATTTTTGCATTACTGATGATTGCTCTGTCCGCGGATACGGCTTTCGCGCAAGACCAAAAACAAAAGGATAGGCAAATGCTTATTCAAGCGGCGCGTTTTCTGGAAGAAAAGCCTTTTGACAAACAGGCGAAAGACGTTCGCGCCTGGGCAGTGAAATATGCTTCCGATACCGAAGAAGTTACGGTTATCGTCTGCGGCGGCACGGCAAGCCCGCTTTTAGACAAGAAAAATAAATTCGGCAGCGAGCTTATCGGTCAGTATCTGATAGCGATGACCGCTTTCAAATTAGAAAATCCCGCCAAAATAAAAGATGAAAACGCGGCTCAACTTGCCGGTTTGGAAAGCGTTCTGAAAACTTATGAAACGATGCTGAAAGAAAATCAGAAAGCTAAGTCGGCAAAAATTGATGAGCTGTTAGCCAAAAGAAATGACGGAACGCTGGCAAAATATGTCGCCGACGCCGATTGCGGCAAAAAATAATTTATGGAACAAGTAAAAATCGGAATCATCGGCGGCGGCGATTTATAATAATCTATGTCGAAAATCAGTAAAATCGAGATTCAGATATTATCGGGCAGGTCTGACGCAAATATTGATTTTACTGATTTATGCCGACTTTTGAACAAGCTCGGTTTTGACGAAAGAATTAAGGGAAGTCATCATATTTTCACAAAAGGCGACGTCGAAGAAATTATCAATATTCAACCGGTTGGCTCAAAAGCAAAAGCGTATCAAGTCAAACAGGTCCGCAATCTGATTCTGAAATATAAACTCGGAGCGAGTGATGAGTAAATACGAAATTATTATCTATTGGAGCGAGGACGACAAAGCATTTATCGCCGAAGTTCCCGAATTGGCGGGCTGTATGGCGGACGGCGGAACTTATCAGGAAGCTTTGGCAAATGTGGAAATTATTATTCAGGAATGGATTGCAACTGCGCGGAAATTAGGCAGAAATATTCCCGAACCGAAAGGCAGATTAGTTTTTGCCTAAGAATAAAACGATTAAAAAAATGGAGCAAGTAAAAATCGGAATCATCGGCGGCAGCGGTTTATACCAGATGCCGGAATTGACGGACATTAAGGAAATCGAGGTCGAGACGCCTTTCGGCAAACCGTCCGACGCTTTTATCATCGGCACGCTCGAAGGCGAGCGAGTTGCGTTTCTGCCGCGTCACGGGCGCGGGCACAAACTGACGCCGACCGAGCTTCCCTTTCGCGCCAACATCTACGCGATGAAGCTTTTGGGCGTGGATTATATTTTATCGGTTTCGGCGGTCGGAAGCCTCCAGGAACAATACGCGCCGACCGATATGGTCATTCCCGACCAGTTTTTCGACCGCACGCGGGCGCGCGCCGAAGAATCGACGTTTTTCGGCGAAGGGATAGTCGGGCACATCACTTTCGCGCATCCGGTCTGCGGCGAGCTCGGCGGCATTCTGGAAGAATCGTGCAAAACGGTCGAGAATTTGATAGTACATCGCGGCGGAACTTATCTCTGCATGGAAGGTCCGGCGTTTTCGACCAAAGCCGAATCGAACGTTTATCGCTCGTGGGGCATGGACGTTATCGGGATGACGAATTTGCAGGAAGCGAAACTGGCGCGCGAAGCCGAAATCGCTTACGCGACGCTGGCGCTCGTCACCGATTACGATTGCTGGCACGAGGGTCACGACGACGTTTCGGTCGATATGGTCATCGAATACCTGCATAAAAACGTGCGCAACGCGCAGCTCGTTTTAAAGGAAGCCGTCCGGCGCGTCGCCGCCAAAGAAACCCCGAACCCGTTTGAAGGCGCAACGCGCAGCGCGATTTTCACCGCGCCCGAAGCGTGGAATCCCGAAACGGCGAAGAAGCTGGAAGCCATTATCGGGAAATACAATGCGAATAAGGCAGCGGTCTAACAGCGATTGAAAAATAGCCGCAAATTTATGCGGCTATTTTTCAATCCTGTTTCTAAATCCCTATAAACTTCTTTTATTTATTGGCTTGCTGCTTCTTTGCGGCGTCCGCTTCCCTCTTTTCGGCTTCCGCTTTTGATTCAACCGACGTGCTGGGTCCGCTTTTTGTTATTTTCGGTTTCCTGCCGCCGATTCCTTCGCCGTAAATAACTTTGTTGCTCACGCCCTTAACTACGATTTCGCCTACTTTTTCGACCCTCACGGTGCTGGCGACGCCGTCGACCGTTAATTTTTTGCACTCGCCCGTAAAAGTGTATTTGCCGGTTGTGGTGTCGGCGTCGATTTCGACTTCTCTTCCGTTGCAGGGATAGCTGGCGGATTGGCTGGTGCCGGTCAATATCAATTTTTCCCCGTCATTGCCGCCGTTTTCCTGATTTGAATTCGTCGCTGCAGCGTTTTTATCAGCTTGATTCGATTGATTTTTTGAACTCTGGCTAGTTTGCGTTCCGGAATTTGCCGCGTTCTCGGCGGGCTTCACGTCCGGCGACTGATAATTGCAAGCCGTACAGATTAATCCGCCGATAAAAAAAATTAACAACTTCGATTTCATAAATTTACAACTCTCTTTCAAATTCGCGTCTTCCTTCCGAAATCATTCCCTGACGCCCGAAATATTAGAAATTGTTCGCCATCATAGCATTCAACCGGCATCTATGCAAAAATTGATTTGACCGCTTCGGCACGCGCGCCGAAACGGTTTTGCGTCCCGTCTTCGGACGGCTTTATTTAAGAAGAAAACGGGCGCGCTGCGGGCAGGCTTAAAATTTTAGACGGAAATTTCGTAAAGTTTTTCCGGCGTCGAACTTCAAATAATTTCGCTGCATCAAAACCGTCAGTCAGGAGTTTTGCAATTTATGAAAAAAACATTTTTATTTTTGAGTTTTATCGCGTGTCTTTTCGCGTTTTCGCCGGCGGCTGTTTTCGCGCAAAAGCAGATTGAGCAGAAAGATGTGCGCGACCCGGTTCTGGAAGCCGACGCGATGCACAATCTGGAAGTCGCGCGGCAGGCTTTCCGTCTGCGCAAAGCTTACAAGGGCGTTTTGATGCGCTGCGAGGAAATCATCGCCGCCAACCCGGCTTTTTCCAAGCTGGACGAGGTTTTATATCTTTCGGGAATGAGCAGCTATTATCTTTCGATAAATAAGGGCAAGCAGAAAGTCAACCCGAATTTCCAGCAGGAAAAGGAAAAATACGCGCCCGAAAAACTGCGCGATGACGCGATTATATACTTCAAACAATTAATCGATTTGTATCCGCAGAGCGGGTTTCGCGCCGAAGCCGAAAAGACTCTGAAATTGCTCGAAGCGAAAAAATAAGTAAAAATATGCGAAAATCGTTTAGCGCCCGCGCGTGTCCGGTAATATTTATCGCGAACAAGCCCGGCGCTAAACGATTTCTCCGGACGAAAGAAAGCTCGATGAACCTGAATCAAGTCACGGTTTACACAAACACGCCTTTCGAGTCAATCGAGTTTTATAAAAAGCTCGGACTTCGCCTAATCGTCGATTCCGCGCCGCGCTACGTGCGCTTTGCCTGTCCGGACGGCGACGCGACTTTTTCGCTTCACGAATCCGACGCGGTTTCCACAAAGAATTCAAACATAGTTCTTTATTTCGAATGCGAAAATCTGGACGCAAAAGTCGAGCAGCTCAAAAAACTCGGCTTGGAGTTTGAACAAGAGCCGGTTGACCGGACATGGCTCTGGCGCGAAGCTTACCTGCGCTCGCCGGAAGGAAATCGAATCTGTCTTTTCCGCGCGGGCGAAAATCGCCGAAATCCGCCGTGGCGAATAAAAGCGGAGGACGAATGACAAGGTCTGATTCCGGGCGTTTTGAAATTTCTCGGACATTCGTCCGGAAATAAATATAATTTTTGTATTCTCAATAGAGTTACCGTCTTAACCTGCCTGATAAAAAAGTTTTTACAGATTTTATATAAACTGCTATTATAGTTTTCGAGGTTCAACGCCGAGCCGGTCAAATTGACCGATTCGGTCATCAGATAGACACATCAGATTGACAGATTCTTTCCCGTCACTTCACAAAAATGTTCCTAAATTCTGTTTTCAAAGCATTAACGGTGTTTTTTAGATTTTAAAGAGCTGGCACTATTATTGCTTTTAAGACTGTGCCCATATATTTCCAAACGATTTAATTCATCTTTTTTTATGAATGAAACACGATTTCAGAATGGCTTTAAATCCAGCCCCGGCAGGATTCAGCAGGGATTTAGCCTGATAGAGTTATTGATTGTTCTGATAATCGTCTCGATTCTCGTGGTCGCCGCCTTACCGAACATCCAGCAGAATCTCAGGCTCTACCGGGTCGAATCTTCCAGCGGCTTGCTGGCTAATTCGCTGGCTGAAGCCAGATTAGCCGCCATTAAATATAATCGCACGGTGTGGCTGGAAATCGGGGGCGCGAGCGGGACGTTCGAGGTCTGGACGACCGATGCGAACAATCAGCCGATTCAGATAAAATCAGGCGTTTCGATTCCGTCGGACGTTTCGATTTCTGCCGGTTCCGTCTCGCGCGTGACTTTTAATTCGCTCGGCAGGAATCAGGCTAATTCCAGCGTCTCGATTTCTCTGAGGCTGGCGGCGAATTCAAGTTTCTGCAAAACGGTCGCGGTTTCAGCCGTCGGGCATATCACGGTCGGGGCTTGTTAAAGATATTCAATATGGGTAGCGGAAAAGAGAAAACAAAAGGTTTTACGTTGATTGAGTGCGTTATCGCCATGGTTCTGGTGATGACCGGATTTGTAGCAATATTCGCTCTTTTGACCGCTTGCCTGAAAACGGAAAGCGTTTCGCGCGAACTAGCCGTCGCTAATTCGCTGACCCGCTCCAAGATTGAAGAATTAAAAAATTCCCAGCGCACGACAGGCGGCAGTCTGACGAGCAATGCGTCGGGCTATTTCGACAATCCGAATGCCCGATACACCAGACGCTGGCAAATCGTCGCCGACTCGATGGGCACACACACCGTCACGGTTATGATTTTGCCGAATGAGGCGGGCGCGCTTTTGCCGGAAGTAAAATTAGTCACCAGAATGCGTTAATTTATGCGTAAGCCGATTTCAAAATTAAAGAAATCTTCACCAGCTTCTTCAAAAGGCTTCAGCCTGATGGAGCTGTTGATTGCGATGACCATCGTGTTGATGATGCTCGCCGTTTTAGCTTCGGTTCTGGCGTCGTTCAATTATCAATATCGCACGCAGAGAACCCGGCTCGAAGCGATTAATAACGCGCAGACCGCCGCCGATACCATAATTCGCCTGGTTCGCATGGCGGGGAGCCGCCCGGTAAATTGCGCGAGCGGTTTTCAGGTGCAGGCGCTTACGCCTTCCGTCAGCCTCGGCAATCAGTATTTCGGAAAGCTGCGGATACAGGCTGACTGGAATGCCCCGGATTGTTCTCTGGCGGGAATCGACGAAGATGTTACTTTTTCAGTCAATAACGGCGTTCTCTATCTGGATGCCAACGGGCAGATTCCTTTTGTCAACCGAATTTCCGCCGTTCGCTTCAAGTTTTTCGACAAAAACAACACGGTCATATCCGACCCGCAAACTCAAACTTCCCTTATCACATACATTCAGGTCGAAGTCGACGCGCTGGCGGACGACCAGACTTTAACGACCGTGACCAGCGCGGCTTCGATTAGAAAATAAAGAATTCGGCGACAGGAAAAGGTGTACAAATGCGGAAAGTTTCAAACAGCAGGCGAAGACAATCGAATCGACAGGCGGGAGCGGCTTTGATTACCGCCATTTTTGCCATTTTAATTGGGACGATTATCGGCATAGCATTGTATTACTCTTCAATGATTTCCTTTACGATAGCCGTCAACGACCGCGATAACACCGAAGCGCTCTATCTAGCCGACGCGGGCGTCAATCACGCCGTGGCGTTAATAGAAAAGGTGCAGAAATCCCAATACACGAATATTCTGACGGCGGGAGCCAATCCTCAGCCGAACACCGGCGACGAGCTGAGCGTCGCGCCCGTCGTGGGTTTATGGACGACAGCCGAAAGCATCCCGTCCGGAAACGCCGGCGGCGGCGGCGTCGTGAATTTCGGCGCGAATGGAAGCGGCAGATATTGGGTAGCCGTTAAAAATGACGCTGCCGCCGGAGAAACGCCCGTCACGGACCTGAACGGCATTTTGGTTATAACCTCGACCGGCATCGGCAGAAACGGCGCGACGGCGACGGTCGAGGTGGTCATCAAAGATAGTTCCAGCACTTATCCGGGCGTTCTGATTAATAGTAAAGTCAAAGTCAGCGGAAGCGTCAAAGTCAGCGGAAGCAACGGGATTCTGCACGCCAACGACACGGTCGAGATTAACGGAAATCCCTGCGCCGACCTGTATTTCAGCTCGTCCGCCAATATCGTGAATCAGGGAAATTTAAAAGGCGCGGGATGCATCGGGGCTGGCTTTAATCGCGTTTATCAGCCGATTATTCCGCCGCCGCTTTACAATATTCGCACGGACTTTTACGGCAAAACCGATTATATTCTCGGCACCCGGGGCACAAAGGCTGGAAAAGTTTATAACGGTTCGGAACAATTGATTCACGACGCCGCGGCAACCGGGAACAAATGGGTCAGCAACGGCGCGACCTGGGAATGGAGTCCGTCCTATCAACTCTGGATTCAGAGCGGCAGCGCAATCATAAACGGCTCGTATTATTCGGAAGGCAACATAGCGCTAACCGGCAATTTCGGCAACAGCCTCATTCCCGCGCGCGTGTCGTTTATCGCCGAAGGCTTTATATACAATCAGGGCAAGCAATACATAGCTCCGTCGTACCGCAATTTTTCTTTCGTCGCCGGAACGGATTTGAAGCTGTCGGGCAGGCTGACGCAGTCTGAAGTCGATGATTTGGAAGTTTCCGGTTTTAATTACGCTCATCATCAAATCGATTTTTCGGGCACTCCGGTTATCAGAGGCTCGGTCGTCGCCGCCAACCAAGCCGACACGAATTCTCCCGGCTGCTCGTGCAATATCGTCCCGCTGGAATCCGGTTATATGAATATCAGGGGAAACCCGACGATAATAGTCAACGGCAGCGGCGGCAGCGGCGGTATGACCGTCCAAAGCTGGCGGGAAGTCCGATATTAATGCGGATTCAAAAGGAAAATGCAAAGCGCAGATGTAAAATGAAGAAAATAATTCCATTTTACATCTGCGCTTTGCATTTTCCTTTGCTTCGTTAGGGAAAATATTTCAGCCTGTTTTAAAATTTTCTTCTCTCAAAGCAAAAGAAGACTTTCCGGCAAAGATATTAGAAGCCATCTCATAAATAAGATTTGAGCAAAATCAGGATACAAGCCAGATGAACAAAACCGAGAAAATTATCCAAATGATATTCGTAGCGAACCACGACTCGCCGGTAATTGTGCATCCAGGCAAAAAGTCTTTCGA
>DATHBC010000794.1:0-1881 GCA_035296345.1 Pyrinomonadaceae bacterium
GCCCGCGCACGACGCGCGCCATCGTCAGCCACGAAACCAGTCCGAGGGCGAAGAAAAGCAGAAAAATCTGGCTTAAGCCCTGACCGCCGCCGAATTTATTCGCCAGCGATTGAATCCAGTCCGGCATGTTTTGCCCGCCGAAAACATTCAGCAAAACGATGACGATAAGGATATACGGAATCGAATAAATAATATCGACGAGCCGCATCATAAAGTTGTCGATTTTTCCGCCCAGATAACCCGCCGTCGCGCCGTAACTGATGCCGACGACCAGCGACACTATCGTCGAGATGATGCCGACCATCAGCGAGATGCGCCCGCCCTGTAAGACACGCGCCAGCAGGTCGCGCCCGGCATCGTCCGTTCCCATCGGATGCCGCCATGACGGCGGAAAAGACTTGACCAGCTCGCCGCTGCCGACATCGGAAGGTATGTAATCGAACGTGTAGCCGGTTGTCCATTTAATAATCGCCGGTCCGATGCTGACGGCTATAACCATTAAGACCAGAACAATCATGCCGAAAACGGCGAGCTTATTTCTCAGCAAACGCTTCCAGGCGTCGCGCCAGAGCGATGCTCCTTTTACTACTTTTTGATTCTCTTCCATAACGTTTATTCGTAACGAATTCTGGGGTCTAAAAATGCGTATGAAATATCAACCAGAAGGTTAAAAATCATAATTAAAATTGAAAGAAACGCGACGATGCCGAGCGTTAAAGGCTCGTCGCGGTTCTGGATTGATTCGATAAAAATCTTACCCAGTCCCGGAATAGCAAAAACTCTTTCGATGACGACCGTGCCCGCCAGCAGGTGCGCCAATGCCGGACCCGTGTAGGAAATGACCGGAATCAAGCCGCCGCGAACCGCGTGGCGGAGCAAAACCGTTTTTTCGTCCAAGCCTTTCGCCCGCGCCGTGCGGATATAATCGGAGCGCAGGATTTCGAGCATTCCCGCCCGCGTCAGGCGCGCGATATAAGCGGCGTAAATTGCCGAGAGCGTGACGACCGGCAAAACCAGACTCAAAATTCCGCCCCAGCGCGCCGGCGGAAAAATGTAAAGCCAGAGCGAGAAAATCAAGACCAGAATCGGACCCAAAACAAAATTCGGCACCGACAGACCGAGCATCGCCAGAGACATCGAGCCGTAATCAAATCCCGAATTTTGTTTGAGCGCGGCGATAATTCCCGCGCCCAAACCGATAATCAGAGCCAGAATATAAGCCAGAATCCCGACGATTGCCGAATACGGAAGATGTCGCCAGAGAATTTCGTTGACCGATTGCCCTTCGTATTTGAGCGAATCGCCGAAATCGCCTTTAACGATATTCCGCATCATAATTCCGTACTGCTCGTACCAGGGTCGGTCTAATCCGTATTTCTTTTTGATGTTCGCTTCGACGGCGGGCGGCAGTTTCTTTTCCGACGAATAAAAGCTGCCCGGCGCTATCCGAATCAATCCCCACGTTACCGTGATGACCAGCAAAGCCATCGGGACGATGATTAACAATCTGCGAATAATGAAACTTAACATTTTTCCTCTTGTTTATTGGACTGTCTCGGCAGTTGTTTTCGGCTGCTCGCTGCTGCGCTGCTGTTCATATCGCTTCTGCGATTCCATCAGTTTGGCGACCTGCGCGTCGACGACCGGGTCGCTTTCCGTCATAATGTTGTCGACGTTTTTGTCCCATTTATTCGGGTCGCGCTCGATATAGACGAATTTCCAGGCGTGCAGCGTTCCCGGATTCGGATACAAGCCCTTGACATACGGTTTTTTAATCCAGTTGGTCGCGGCAATGGTCAGAGGAATCGAGGGCAGCTGCTCCATCAGGTAATATTCGGCGCGCGCCAGTTTTTCCAGGCGTTTCTGCGGGTCGAGCTCGCT
>DATHBC010000795.1:0-8140 GCA_035296345.1 Pyrinomonadaceae bacterium
CCGGCATCCATTTTGGAATAACCGAAGATAAGCCGTCACCGGCTGATTATGACGGCGACGGAAAAGCAGATTTAGCCGTCTTCAGACCATCATTGGGAAACTGGTATCTGCTGCGCACAACTGCCGGATTTACCGGCTTACAGTTCGGCACAAACGGAGATATTCCGACTCCTAATGCTTTTGTCAGATAAATTTCTGGTTTTACTCATCAATAAAAGGCTTCGGTTTAAATTGAAGCCTTTTTATTTTATCGTTTTGGTTTGTCTTAAAGAGGTCGTTTTCGAGACACTCCTTAGCACAGCACCACAAGATTAGGACACTATCCAATCTCTGAGAGAAAAAGACAAAAGGTAAAAGGCAAAAATGTAAGAGGAACTTTCTTTATTTCCTTTTACCTTTTGCCTTTTTACTTAAAAATTTCTGTGCTCTCCGCGGTGAAATTTTCCTGAAATATTATGGCGGATTAATATAAAACAAAAATGCGCCGGGTGTTAGCCGCATTGGTAGTAAAAGCGGTTTTGCCCTGATTTTACGAGGATTTTTTCGGCGGCTTCATTTCCCACAGGACGTTGACGATGACCCAGCGCCCGCCGATTTTGCCCAACTGCATATAATCGACCCAATCGCGCATTTCCAGTTTGACGACCGCCGAGTTTTCCATCATGTCGAGGATGGTCACGTCTTTTTGCTGCTGCTCTTTCGGCGTTTGTTTGCCGAAGCCGCGCCGCGTGCCCTGCACCAGAGTCAGCGCGCCCATATTGTCGAGACGGCTGTTGCCTTTGTCGTCGTTGCGGACGATGCGCTTGGCTAAATCCGGGTGCAGCGCCCGTTCCATTCGTTCGGCGTTGCCTTCATACCAGCCTTCGGCGTAATCGAGCACGGTTTGTTTAATCGCCTCGCGCGGGTCGGCGGCGGTAGTCGGAGCGGTTGTCGTCGTTGTTTGCGCCTGAGCGTTCAGCGCGCAGAAAGTCAGAACGGTAAAAAGTATTAAAGCCAGTTTCTTCATATTGTTTTCCTTTTTAATTTTTATCGGTTTTCCAAAACCTCAGGGCGAGGCTTTTTCATAAACCATATATGCATGCTGAAACATATACGCAATTTCGCCGTTTTTGTTTTCGCGAAATCCGATTATTTAACTGAGAACTGACAAAAGCTATCAGCTATCAGCCGTCAGCAATCAGCTTTTGATTTTCAGTTTTCAGTTTTCAGTTCTCAATTATCAGTTCTCAGTTATCAGTTAATCCACGATTTTGAAGCTTCGCGCGGCGCGCGCGGCAAATTCGCGGAAGAGTTTTTCGGCTTCCGGCGTCCGGCTGCCGTTTGATTCGAGCTGCGCGCGGGTAAAGCCCAAATCGCGCAGGTTTTCAAAATAAAACAAAATCAATTCGTGGCGCTTATCGACCGCGTCCGTGATGCGCGCGTAGCGGGCGACCAGATAATCGTCATCGACCTTCAGGCTGTTGCGGTCGAATAAAGCTTTCGTTACTTCCGGCTCCGCGCCCGGATTGGCGGCGATTCTTTCGGCGAAATTATAAACTCCGACGTCCGTCTGGTAATCGAAATTTCCGAGCCGCGTCGGATTTACGACCTGAAACGTATAGCTGCCCTTCGCGCCGGGCAGAAACGCTTCGAACTGCGCGATGAAAAGCCGCCGGATTCTTTTGTTCTCGTCGTGCGCGGCGTATACGTAACGCTCGACCTGCGCGACGTTTTTCAAAACGAAATTCAGAATCCCGACCGCTTGCAGCTCGTCGTCGACTTCTATGCGAATCGCCGGATTTGCCAGCGAGACGATTTTATTTTTGTTGACCGAGCGCCCTTTTCCGGCGTTTGACGAAACTTCGCCGGGTTGATTTTTCGGTTTCGGCACGTTTGACAGGTGCGAGGCGACGACCTGCCAGCGACCGCCGCGCCGGGCGTAAGTGTCGGTATAGCGGTTTTCCTGCTTCGACGGTTTTCCGTCCCGCTGCCACTCGGTCACGACGCGCCCGATTAAAACGACCGTCTCGCCGTAAACGCGCGCCTGCACGTCTTCGGTGTAAAACTTCATCGGCGGATGATTGCCGCCGCGCGCCGCTTTTATCGAGTTCAAAATCTGCGGCTTGGTTTGAATCGAGCCGTCAGGAAAAGTGATTGTGAAATCGTCGGCGACGATTGCCTCCATCGCGCGCGCGTCGTTCTGCTCGTAGGCGTCGAGCCACGCGCGCTCCAGCTTTCGCACTTCCTGCTCGGAATTCTGGGCGGCAGCGTAACAGCAGGTCAGGAGCATCAGGAGCAAAATCGGAAAAATTTTCGGTAAACTCATTTCGGTTTCTCGCATATGAAAAAGATTTGAAGCGAACACGCGAAGAATATTATTAAATTACCGGCGGGCGCAACGGTTTTATGATATGCGGTTGGAAACGAGTGATAAGCGGTGAAATTAGCCGGGGAGCGGAGTCGGGCGGAAGCCCGCGCACTTTGATTTGGGATTGCGGAATGCGGATTGCGGATTTGCCGTTAATTAAAGTTCAAATCCCAAATCCCAAATCCCAAATCCCAAATCGTTCCGCCCTTGCTGACGCGCGGGCTTCTGCTTCCGTTTAAAATTTCAAAATCGATTCGAGATTTTTGCGGTAGCGGCGGCTGGATGAAAGCTCGGTTCCGTCTTGCAGGATGACGGCGAATTCGCCGTTGAAAAGCGGGTGCAGTTCCTTGATTTTTTCGACGCGGACGATGGTCGAGCGGCGGATGCGCAGAAATTCGTTCGGATTCAGCTTGCTTTCGATGCCGTCCATCGTTTCGCGCAGCAGATGTTTTGCGCGCCCGGCGTGAATTTCTATGTAGTTGCCGCACGCGCCGATCCAGTCGATTTCACGGGCGTCGATAAAGAAAACGCGTCCCGATTCTTTGACGGGAATGCGTTCCAGAAAGGTTTGCGGCGCGTTCGGCGTTTCGTTTTTTGTCGCCAGACCGCGCAGCAGGTTGATTAATTCCGGCTCGATTGCCGGAGTTTCCCGCGCGCTCAGGCGGCGGCGAACGCGATTGAGCGTTTTTTGAAATCTTTCCGGGTCGATGGGTTTCAGGACGTAATCGAGCGCGCCGGCTTCAAAAGCCTTTATCGCGTGCTCGTCGTACGCGGTGACGAAAACGATTTCCGGCAGATTTTCCGCGCGCGCCGCGTCGACCAGCGAAAAGCCGTCGGCGAGCGGCATTTGAATGTCGAGAAAAACGAGGTCGGGTTTTTCGCTTTCGATTTTGGCGGCGGCTGTCTGCCCGTTTCCGGCTTCGCCCGCGATTTCGAAATCCGCCTCGCGTTCGAGCAGGCGACGGATGCCGCGCCGCGCCGGCGGCTCGTCGTCAACGATTAAGACACGGATATTTCGCATTTTTAATTTTGGGCGGCAGCGGCAGCTGAGCGAAAAGGAATCGTCACTTTGACTTCCAGACCGCCGGTCGGGGCGGCGGGCGAGATGATTTCAAAGCTGTGCTGCGCGCCGTAGAGTTTTTCGAGCCGCGCGCGGGTGTTTGCCAGCCCGATGCCGCTTGATTGACTTTTCGCTTCGTTTAAACCCGCGCCGTCGTCGCGCACGGAAAGCCGGACGCGCCCGTTTTCGCGCTGCGCGCGGACGCGTATCGTTCCGGCTTCGGCGCGCGGCGCGATGCCGTGCTTAATGGCGTTTTCGACCAGCGGCTGCAAAATCAGATTCGGCACGAGCGAATCCAGCGTTTCCGCGTCGACGTCGAAATCGACGTGCAGGCGGTCGTGAAACCGCGTCTGCTCGATTTCCAGATAGCCGCGCAAAAATTCCAGCTCCTGCCTGAGCGAAACTTCCTGCGACCTTTCGCTTTTCAGCGCGGCGCGCAGCAGTTCGCTCAAACGAAGCAGCATTTTATTGGCGGCGGCAACGTCTTCCTGCATCAGCACGGAAATCGTGTTCAGCGTGTTGAACAGAAAATGCGGGTGAATCTGCATTTTCAGAGCGTCGAGCTGCGCGTGCGCCAGTTGGGTTTCAAGCTGCGCGGCGGCAATTTCAAGCTGCGCCGCCCGCCGCTCGCGCTCGCGGTAGCGACGGTAATAATCGTAAGCCTGCGTCAGCCCGACAATCGTGCAGTAAAGCAGAACATTGATGTGAAACTCGGCGACGAACCAGTTTTGAAACGAGCGGACGGGCGAGAACGGCTGCGGCGCGTCGCCCATCAGCGCCTGCCTGACAAAAATGTAAATCGCTATCTGCACGGTCGAAATCACGGTCGCGGCTATCAGATGAACAATCAGCGCGCGCCGGATTTTGCCGCGCTCGAGCGGAAAACGCTGCGCCAGTTTGATAACCGCCGGCGTCAGCGGAGCCCAGATGTAAACGCAGCTCAGCCACGCCGTCAGTATCCAGCCCAGGCTCTGCGGTCTGCCGACGTATGCGTAATTCAGATAAGCCTGAAAAGAGAAAAACAGCGCCAGCAGCGTCCAGCCGCCGAAGATAACCGCCGCCTTTCCCGCCGCGCTGCGGAAAAAAGAGGTTTTATCGACGCTGTTGTTTTGCTCGTTCGGCGACATACAGCCTTATTATTACTTTAAAAACGGTAAACGGTAAACGGTAAACGGTAAGTTGCAGCCATTGAATATCGAATTTCTATTTAAAACTCGATACTCGGCAATTGCAACTTACCACTTACCACTCACCGTTTACCACTTTATTCCGCTTACCGTTTACCGCTCTAAAAAATCTTGACTTGCGCGCGCCGGGTATTCAATACTCGTGCTGTTTCTTTCTTATTCGATTCTGACCGGTTTACTCTTCACCGGTTCGCTTTTAGCGTGTATTTGCTCGCTCCCTGAGCAAATTACTTAATCAACCATCAAGGCAAATTCTTGCCGACAACTTTTTTGGAGGAAAATTTATGCAGAAAATAAACAAGCAAAATTTGTTTAATCGACTATTCGTTTCTTTTTCGCCGGCAGCGGCGGGATTAATTTTCTTTTGCGTTCTGTCGCTCATCGGCGCGGCGAATGTTTTCGCGCAGACGAACGAAGGTTTCGAGGCAGGCGGAAAAACTTCTTACGCCGCAGCCAGCGTCACGCTCAGCTCGGGAAGCTGGTATCTGGACGACGCTCTTGTCGGCAACCTGTCGGGCGACGTAAAAATCGGCACGTATTCGGCGCGCGTGCGCAACAGCGGCAAGGTGCGGATGAATTTTAACGTCTCAAACGCCGGAACCGTCGCCGTCAGCCACGCCCTTTACGGCGCGGACGGCTCTTCGAGCTGGGAATTGTGGCAGTCGGCGGACGGCGGCACGAACTGGGCGAAAGTCGGCTCGACCGTGACGACCAGTTCGACGACGCTTTCGACCGCGTATTTTACCGTCAATTCGGGAAGCGCAGTTCGTTTCGAGATTCGCAAAACATCCGGCGGCACAAACCGCATCAATCTGGAAGACATATCGATTTCCAACAATCCCAATTCCTCATCGGTTCACCTGACGATGGGTAATCCGTCGAATGCCGCAACCGATACCAACTACCCGGCAAATTACCTGATGGTCAAAGACCAGTACGCGCTGTCTTACGCCCGCGACAACGGGACGCCGAACTGGGTCGCGTGGCATCTGGATACGTCGTGGCTCGGCACGACGCCGCGGCAGGACGATTTTCGCGGCGACAGCACGCTGCCGTCCGGCTGGTATAAAGTCGTCAGCACGAGCTATACGGGTTCCGGCTACGACCGCGGGCATATGTGTCCTTCGGCGGACAGAACCCTGACCGTCGCGGATAACTCGTCAACCTTCCTGATGACGAATATGGTTCCGCAAACCGCCGACAACAATCGCATCACGTGGGAAGGCTTGGAAGCATACGCCCGCGATTTGGCGATTGACGACGGCAGCGAGCTTTATATCATTTCCGGCGTTTACGGAAACGCGGGCTGGATTAACAGTAATCGCGTTCTCGTTCCCACTTATACGTGGAAAGTCATCGTCGTTCTGCCGTCGGGAACAAACGACGTTTCGCGCGTCACCGGGTCGACGCGCACGATTGCCGTCTGGGTTCCGAATCAAACCGGCATTAACAGCGATTGGAAAACTTATCGCGTCAGCGTCGATTACGTCGAATTAATGACCGGCTACGACTTTTTCACGAACGTCACCGACGCGACCGAAGCGGCGATTGAATCCGTGACGGATAATCTGTAAAACCCGTTTCCGACGGCGATTCGAATTTCGAAATCGAACGCCGCCGGAAAATTTTCAGCCCGCAAAAATACGAAAAGAGAAGAAACCCGAAAAGACCCGGACAAACGGAAAAACAGCAGACCTTTGAATCTGCTGTTTTTAGTTTTCGGCGTTTTCCGTTTTCGGGTTCCGGCGAATTTATTTTTTCTTTATCACGTCGCTCTCGGCTGCGCCCTGGCGTTTATTCGGGTCGTTTTCCTTGACCGTGCCGCCGCTGCCGGCTTCGCGCATTCGCTGATTTTTTTTATTTTTATCCGCGCCGTCTTTTTTCTGGCGTTTCTTTTCCGACATTTTTTATCCTCCTTGTTTAGCGTGACTGGCGGGCGTCGTCGTCATCGTGTAACGCAGGAGCGCGCCGACGCCGCCGTAATTTTTCAGCAGATTTTCGTCTTCGATAAAGGTAACTCTGTCAGCCGAAGCGAGCGCCTGCCGGACAAGCTCGTCGACGACTTCTTCGGATTCCTGCGCGTTCGGCAATTCGTCCTCGTCCGCGCCGGGCGCGTAAGCTTCCAGAACTTTGGCGACCTTTTTCCGGTTGTATCGAATGACGTCCAGGTTCGCGCTTAAGTACAGTTCCTGCACCTGACCGTTCTGCAAAGCTTCGAGCGTTTTTTCCACGCCGACCACGCCTAAGCCGCCGTCATAGTTTTGTTCGAGCAGCCTTTCGATTTTTTCCATATCCGTGACGGTATTATATTTCTGCATCGCCACCTGCGTCGCTTCAAACAATTCGTCTTCGGAAGTCGTCACCGGCAGATTCAGCGTGTCGATGACTTTTTCTTCGATTTCCTTCGACATTTCGCCGCGCAGAATCGGGATGATGACGGCTTCGTTGCCGCACAGAATCAAGCGATTGATGCCGTCGTCGCGGACGATTTTTTCCAATTCCTCGATGCACTCTTTGGCGTGCTGTTTATGAAAATTGTCGATGTGACGCTGGTAGCGCATCTGCGACCAGCCGCCGACTTCCGAGCGATTCGTCTTGGTGCTCTGGATTTCTTCGCGGCTGAAAGTTTTTCCGCGCCCGAAAACGTAAATCCGCGCCTGGTTGGTGTCCGCCAGAATAGCCGCGTAGCGCGGGTATCGGTCGCGCAAGTGCGCCAGAGGATAAAGATGCGGGCGGTCGGAAATGAAAAAATAATCCTCGTCAATCGGCATGTCCAGCTCGACCGTTTCAAAAAAATCGTCGGCAGCCGCGCAGGCAAAAATCGCCACGCCCTGCGCAGTCGGTCGAACCGTTTCGAGATATTCGAGAATTTTTTTCGCGTCGCGGTCGAAGCTTTCGCGCTCGGAAGTTTCCTCGTCGTAATTTTTTTCGGCTTCGCTGAGCTGCGTTCGGACGTAAACGTCAAGAGTTCTCTGACCGTTTTCGTTGACCTGCGCGTTCAGGTAAAAATTCAGAAACGGAAAACCGGTCGGCTCGAATCCGGCAAGTTTTTGCAGTAAATTTTTCATAGATTTTTCCTCAAATAAACGGCGCGTGAAATGCGCATTCCGCGCGCCCGTGTTTTCGATAAGATTTAAGCCGAAGCGATGTTGCGGCTCGTCGCGCCGGCGGCGGCTTCTCCTTTAAAAGTTTCGATTTCGTCGCCCATCGTTTCCAGGGCTTCCTCGCCGAGCAATTCTTCGGCTTTCGGAAACATCTCGCTTTCTTCTTCTTCGACGTGATGCCGGACGCTGTCTTTCAGCTCAGCCAGCAATTCCTGAAATTCCTCGTCGCCCGGATTCAGTCCGGTCATGTCTTCGAGCAGCTGCTTGACCTCGTCGTGCTCGCTGTAGGCTTCTTCGGTCAATTCCTCTGTTTCTTCAAACTGCTCCATCGCCGGATAAAAAATTTGTTCTTCGGCTTCGGCGTGCACGGTCAAAGAAGTTTTTAATTTTTGAAAAGTTGCGGTATAAGAACCTGCGGTATCTCCGCTCGCACCTTCAAGCT
>DATHBC010000796.1:0-6485 GCA_035296345.1 Pyrinomonadaceae bacterium
CCTCGGCGCTGAATCACCCGAACATCGTCACCATCTACGAAATCGGCGAGTCCGAATCGGGCGACGCCGGTTATATCGTGATGGAGCACATCGAAGGCGACAGCCTGCGTCGTCTTATCAGCGGGCGGAAGATAAGTTTGAAGGAAGCCGTCGAGGCGGCGATTCAGACGGCTTCGGCTCTGGCTGCGGCGCATTCCGCCGGAATCATTCACCGCGATATAAAACCCGAAAACATTATCCGCCGTCCCGACGGCTTGGTTAAGATTCTGGATTTCGGTTTAGCCAAGCAGACGAGCTTTCCGCACGATTCCGATTGGCAGGCGGAACCGGACGCGCCGCTGACGCGCGAGAAAATCGTCACCGCGCCGGGTGTCGTGATGGGAACGCCCGCTTATATTTCGCCCGAACAGATTCGCGGCAAGGCGGTCGATGCGCGCGCCGACGTCTGGAGCTTCGGCATCGTGCTCTACGAAATGGTGACGGGGCGCGTGCCGTTTACGGGCGAGACGAACAGCGATATGATGGCGGCAATTTTGAAATCCGCGCCCGAACCGCTTTCGCTTTACGCCGGGAACACGCCTGAAAGACTTGAGCGCATCGTCGGAAAGGCTCTGGAAAAAGAGCGCGAGCAGCGTTACCGGGTCATCGAGGATTTGCTTCTCGACCTGAAGCTTCTGCAAGCGGAACTGGATAATCCGCCGGCGGGAAAAGACCGCGCGGATTCAGCTTCGACCGACGCCGAACAAGCTGAAAACGCGGAATCCGTAAAAACCGGAAATTTTCTGCGGGGTCGGCAATGGTTGTGGCTCGGCGCGCCGGCTTTGATTTTGCCGGCGGTTTTGGCTTTCTGGTATTTCGGGCGAGAAAACCGCCCGGCGGCAACGAATTTCTCCGCAACGCTCAGCGCGTCGCAAATTGCGAGCTGGAAAAGCGAATTGAGCGAGCTTGACGCCAGCCGCGCGCGTTTTTCGCCTAAGGGCGACGTCATCGCTTACGTCGCCTCGAAAAACGGCAGCAGCGCCATCTGGCTCAAACAAATCGGCGGCGGCGAACCGTTTACCAGGCGGCAGGACGACGCGAGGGAAACCAGCCCGCTCTGGTCGCCGGACGGCTCGCAAATCGCCTATGTTTCCGAGCGCGGCGGGCGGCGCGGAATCTGGGCGACTCCGGCGCAGGGCGGCGCGCCCGCGCTGCTTGCGCCGCTCGAAGCCAGAAGTCAGGGTCTGGTTCACTGGTCGCAGGACGGCGCGACCGTTTATTTTGAAATGCGCCAGAATCTTCACGCGCTCGACATCGCTTCGAAACAGATAACGAAACTGACGAATTTCGACGAGGCGCGCCCGATAGAACGCGGCTTCAGCTTTTCGCCGGACGAAAAGCGAATAGTTTACGCCGACCGCAGGGACGGTCGGAAGGATTTGTGGACTGCCGATTTGAACGGCGGGAATCCGGCTCGTCTGACCGATGACGGCGACGAAGACAGCCAGCCCATCTGGCACGCGGACGGCGAGCGAGTCGTCTATAATTCCTATCGAAACGGCATCAGGCAGCTTTGCCTCGCCTTTATCGACGGCAGGCAGCCGCCCGTGCAGTTAACTTTCAGCGACAGCGACAGCCGTGTTTCCGATATTTCGAAAGACGGCACGAAAATTCTTTATACGTCGGCGAAAGACGATTCCGATTTGTGGGGCGTGCGCCTCGACGGCGGCAGTAATAGCGCCGGCGGCGGCAGGGAATTTCAATTGACCTCGGACATCGGCGTCGAGTTCTGGCAGGATGCCGCGCCGAACGGCGAGACGATAGTTTATCAGGCGGCGCGGCAGACCAGCGTCGGTGACAAATTGTTTCAATGCCTGATTTTATCTCAAAAAATTACGGGTGAGGCGCGGGCGACCGAACTGGCTGGCGACGGTTTTAATCCGCGCTGGTCGCCGGACGGCAATCATCTGGCTTTTCTGCGCCCGGAAGCCGGAAACAACAGTCTCTGGATGGCGTCGGCAACCGGCGGCGACGCGCGGGCTTTGACGACGGGCGGCGTGGTTTTCGGCGGCTACACGCTGCTGCCGTACAACCGCTTTCAGACGCAGGATTTCCAGTGGTCGCCCGACAGCCGCTCGCTGATTTACTGCGCCTCGCGCAACGGCGTCGCGAACGTCTGGCAAACCGCTGTCGACGGCTCGGGCGAAAAGCAGTTAACCGCCAACGAAGATAAAAACCTGCTTTTTTTCAACCCGATTTTTTCGGCTGACGGCAGGCAGATTGTCTGGTCGTCGATGACCGTCGGCAATCCGAATCAGAGAATCTGGAGCCTGTGGACTCTGAGCGCGGAAGACGGAAAGCCGCGCCCCTTTTATATATCCGAATCGGTTCTGCGATTGGTCGGATGGTCGGCTTCCGGGCGCGGGCTGATTGTCAAATCCGTCGATAGAAGCCGCGACACATCGTTTCTACCGGGCGAAGTATATCTTTTCGAGGTCGGTTTCGACGGTTCAATCGCCGGGATTGCCAATCTCGATTCGGCTTATTTTCAAAACATCGCGCTTTCGCCTGACCGCAAAACGCTCGGTTTCGTCGCGCGGCAGGCTGGCAGCGACACGATTCAAATTATGTCGGCGGCGAGCGGCGGCGGCAGGGCAACTCCCAAAACGCTCATCGGCAGCAACGACGTCCGCGTTTATTTTTCCAGCCTTTCTTTCGCGCCCGACGGTAAAACCATCTATTACGGCAAACAAGCGAACTGGCAAATAATTTCGATGATAAACAACTTCAAATAGGAGAAAACTTTAAATAATGACGACGAGCAAAAAAACGACGAGCGAAAAAACTGCCGGCGGCGCGGGCAAAAAGACGAAGCCGCCTAAAGGCTCAAATAATTTTCCGCAGGCTTATATACGCCTGCGGACGGTTCTGGACGCCGTAGAAATCGGCGCGCTTCAGTATTGTCTGAGAGAAGAAAGCACGACCGAGAGAATCAGGCGAGCCGAGGAAATCGAAAAACTGCTGGTGCACGTCCTGGACAAGATAAAGGACAAACCGACCAAACCGACGGCTTCGTGTGCCGAAGGTTATTATAACTGCGGCGGCGTCTGCGTTCCCTATCAATGCCCGTCGGATAAGTAGGCGGCTTCGGTCTGCTGATGTAAAAATTCACCGCAGATACGCAAAGATTTTTAGGAAAACGAAACCACAGATTTACGCAGATGAACGCGGATAAGAAAGTGATTTATCCTATCTATCCTGTTCATCCTGTTAAAATCTGCGTTTATCTGTGTAAATCTGTGGTTTCGTTTTTTCATTAACCGAAAAGGCGCGGCAGGCGGCGGTCTAAATTTTTCGGCAGCAGAATTTCCATCGCGTCGTCGACCGTGACGATGCCGGCAATCTCGCCCAGATCGTCGATAACGGGCAGCGCGAGCAGGTTGTATTCGGCAATCGTCTGCGCCACTTCCTCGGCGGAATCGCTCGGGTGCGCGAACTGAAAATCTTTTCGCATAACTTCCAGAAGCGGATAAGTCGGGTCGGCTAGAATCAGGCTGCGAAGCGAAATCACGCCGCAGATTTTCCACGAATTTTCTTCTTCGACGACGTACAGGTAATAAATCATATTCGGCGTTTCCGCCATATCGCGCAGCCGCGCAATCGCCTGGCTGACCGTCAGATTTTGCGGGAAAGTGACGAATTCGGTCGTCATCAAACCGCCCGCCGTGTCGCTTTCAAAAGGCATCAATTCGGCGACGTCGGCTTTTTCCTCGCCTTCCATCAGGTTGAAAAGCTCCTGAGCTTTTTCTTCGTCCATCTCGCCGAGAACGTCTACGGCGTCGTCCGGCGACATTTCTTCCAGAATATCGGCGGCGCGTTCCTCGTCCATTTCTTCCAGGATTCGCGCCTGATTTTCGGTCGACATTTCTTCCAGAGTTTCGGCGGCGGTTTCGTTGTCGAGCGATTCGACGATTTCCGTGCGGTGAACGGGCGAGAGCGTTTCGGCAAGCTGCGCGATTTCGACCGGGTGCAGGCGCGAAAGCTTGTCTTTTGAAGATTTTAACTGCACGGCGGCGGTCGCCGTGTCGGTCGCCAGATAGCCGACGTCAGCCCAATCCAGCACTTCGACCGGGCGATTCAGAGAAAATCCGGCGGGCATCAGGCGGCGCAGGAAACCCTGAAAGCTGACGTCCGCGCCCGTGACGTGCCAATCGCCGCCGACCTCGATAAGCTGAACGTCGTTAACCCGCACGACGCGCTTTCCGTCAACGTCAATCAACTGTTTATCCAGAACATCCTTAGCCAGCAGAATCTCGCCCTCGCGCCGCGTAAACGGGCGCAAATCGAGAATGTCCGTGCGCAGCTTCGCGCCCATTTCGCCGAGCGCCGAAATTCGCGAACGCGACATAAAAAAATTTCGGCGTCGATACCGCGCGACCAGACCGACCAGCGGCGGATAATCTTCCGTGCCGTAACGCACGATGACGTCGCGAATCGCGGCGATTTTTTCGCCTTCCGCGTCGAAAATCGGACGATTCAAAATTTGCGAAAGATAAAGCATCAGCTAAAGATAACCGAAATTTTTCAAAGGTTGAAGCCAAGCCCGGTAAACTTTATTTTCAAGATATATTCGCGTTCGTTGTAAAAACTTTTTAAAGATTGCAAAATTTTTTGGAAACCTTCCGGCTTTAGCAATGTCTATTAAAATAGACGCTCTTTTTGCCGGGCGTCGGACACGCACTTCATCCAGCAAAAAAATCCAAGCTCTTCTGAATCTAAACAAGGAACTTTCATAAATAAATGAAAAAACTGCCTTTTTTTCTGGCGCTTAGCTGTCTTTTGGTTATCAATTCCTTTGCCCAAACTCGCGAGCGGCGCGTTTTTGATAATTTCGATACGATGAGCGGCGTCCGGATCGTCGTTCCGCCCGCGCCTCAGCAACAGCGGCAGCCGCCGCAGCCCGCGCCTCAAAACGCTCCTCGAAAATTAGTGAGGAAAACCGGGCAGCAAACCGGAGTCGGCAGCGTTCAGGACGGCTTGGGTTTGCAGAATGTTTCGCATCCGCGCCAGCAGCAGCCATCTGTCAATAAGCTTTCGATGTCGGCTGGAAACAGTCTCGGCGGATTCACGACGGGCGATGTGCTGATTGATTCGTATATCGTCGAATCGAGCATTCGATACAACATCGACCCGCTTTTGATTTAAGCGCAGATGCACCAGGAATCTTCTTTCAAGCGCAAAGCCGTTTCTTATAAAGGCGCGAGCGGCTTGATGCAGCTGATGCCCGCGACGGCGCGGCGTTTCGGCGTGACGAGCATTTTCGACCCCAAACAAAACATCGACGCCGGCATAAAATATATGCGCTGGCTGCTGAATACTTTCAATCAGGATTTGCGGCTCGCGCTCGCCGGCTATAACGCGGGCGAAGGCGCGGTGATGAAATACGGCTGGCAGATTCCGCCGTATAACGAAACGCAGGAATACGTGCGCCGCATCACGGCTCGCTACAATTCAATCAAAAACCCGAATTACATCGCCCGCGCGGTGAAAAAAGTCTCGGTGACCGAAGCCGCCAAGCTGGAACAGAAAGAATCCGCGCCGTTGACGATTTACGAGCCGGAGCCGATTATGGTTCGCCTTCCCGACGGACGGATGCGGCTGGTCAGCCAGTAAGCGACTGATAAATATGTAAAGTTTCGGCGGAGTATCTACTCGTCATAATCCGAAAAGACCTTTGACGGTCGGCAGCCATTCGCCGACCGTCTTTTTGTGTGAAATAAAGGTTTCTTGTAAGATTAGTTCAAAGTTCAAGGTTTAAAGCTCAAAGTCAGGCTGAGTTTTGAACCTCGAACCTTAAACCCTGAATCTTGAACTAACTGTATGTTTTGCATAAAATGCGGCGCGAGAAATTCCGACGAAGCGGTTTACTGCCGGAAATGCGGCACATTGCTCGAAGCCGAAGAAGAAACGCGAGTGGCGCGCTCATTGCCGAAAGAGGAAACCGTCACGGACGAAACGGAGCGCGAAGAGAAGGAAATATTTTCGGTTCGCCCGACGCTGACGTTTATCAAAGCCGGTTACGCCGCGGCGGTTGCCGGAGCGTTTTTACTGGTTGCCGTTCTTTCGACGCTCGACGATTGGCTAAAACTGGGCGTTTCGTCCTGGATTTTTGTTTTACTGGGACTTTTGCTTTTGCTGATTCCGGCTTTTTATCATTTTAAACGCAACATCGTGCGCTACACTCTGACCGATTCAAAGATTGAAATCGACGAAGGCTTTATCTTTCAGAACACGCGCAACATTCCGCTGCGCTCGATTCAGGACGTTTCGGTTTCTTCGTCGATTACGCAGCGAATGCTCGGCTTCGGAAACCTGGTTATCGACAACGCCACCGAGGACGGCGGCAAAATCGTTCTGAAAAACATCGACTCGCCGAAACAATACGCCGACATCCTGCTGCGCCAGATGCGACAGCTCAACAAGTGAATTACGAATTACAAATTACG
>DATHBC010000797.1:0-1679 GCA_035296345.1 Pyrinomonadaceae bacterium
ACGAAACGCCGCTCGCAGATGTGCGCGTTGTCTGCGGCGACGGGCGCGACACGCTGACCGACGCCGACGGCGCATTTATAATCGGCGACCTGCCGCCGGGAGAGTACGTCGTTTTACTGGATGAAAAAACCCTGCCCGAAAAAACGAAATCCGCCTTGCCGACGCTTTCCTTAAAAGTTTCAGCCGCGCGCGAAGCCGGGGGCGCAAACTTTCCGGTCATAGCCGTTCCCGCCGAAATCAAGCGATTTACCGCGCGGGCAAAAGAATAATTTCATCTGCCGGTTCGGAATCAATTCGCTCGCCGCAATAAGATTTTCTGATGTGCCTTCGCCTTCAGCAGACGCTCCGCCGAATCCCGGAAAGCGACGATTTCCAGAAAGCCCGCGCTTCCCGCAATCGAAAAAATTTCTCCTTTTGCGGCTTCGGCATAAAACTTTCGATGCCGCTCGATGCGCGTTTCATTGACTACGACGGCAAACTTCGCGGGCAAATCTTCCGTCTTTAGATTCGTGACGAGATTGCCGAAGCGGTCGATGTGAATTATTTCGGCAAGGGTTTCGCCGGCGGAAATCTTTCGCGGCTTCGGCGTTTCGAACCTGGTAAAATCTTCAATTTCCGCGCCGAACCGCTCCGGCTCGACGCTGTTTGAAAGATGCGCGGCGACCGGCGCAAAGACGTCGCGCCCGTGAAAAGTCCGGCTCACGCGCGGCGCAAAATATTTTCCGTTCGTCAATTCAAAAACGCGAAAGACGCGAGCCGGCAGCGCGCGCGAAAGCGGCGACGCATTTTCCCCGCCTTCGATTTCATCAAAGACAAAACTCAATAAACCGTTATCGGGCGCGAGAAAAAAATAATCTTCGGTTTGAACCAGAACGGCGCGCCGAGACGAGCCGACGCCTGGGTCGACGACGGCGACGTGAACCGTTCCTTTCGGAAAGTTTTTATAATAATTGGCGAGCGTAAAAGCGGCGGCGCGAACGTCCTGAGGCGCGATTTCGTGCGTGATGTCGATAACGTTTGCCCCCGGATTGACGGATAAAATCGCGCCTTTCATCGCCCCGACAAAATAATCTTTCGTCCCGAAATCCGTCAGCAAAGTAATCGCGCTCATAAAAAAATTATCCACGATTCCGCAGACAAAACCAAAACCGGTTTTATCTGGAAAACGTGGATGGAGACATTTGTCATTTAACATTTATCATTGAACATTTCGCCGAATGATAAATGTTAAATGTTTAATGATAAATGATTATCTGATTTGCGTTTCGTAGGCGGTTTTAATCCGGAGCTGCTGACCTCTGGCGAGCTTGATGTGCTTGCCGCGGTCGACGACGACCGCGCCGACACCGAAAGCCGCGCCGACGCCCGCGCCGACCGCCACGCCGACCGGACCGCCGACCAAGCCGCCGACGACCGCGCCGCCGCCGGTCGAAGCGCCGACTTTAGCGGCGTCGCTTTTATAAGTTCTTTTGCCTTCGACCGTGCCCTCATTATCGACGCGCCGGACGCCGTCGCCTTTCAGCGGCAAAACTTCGGTCAGAATCGCGTTGTAATTGCCCCAGCGATTATCCGCCAGATTGATGCGGTCAAACGAAAGCATAATCTCGGCGCGGCGCTTGATTCTGCCGGGTCTTTGAATTTTGGATATTCTGCCTTCGACCACCGCGCCGCTGATTTCG
>DATHBC010000798.1:0-5168 GCA_035296345.1 Pyrinomonadaceae bacterium
TCGAAACCGTGCATATAATAAAGGTCTATATAATCGGTATTTAAACGCCGCAGGCTGTCTTCGCAGGCTTTTATCAGGTGAAAGCGCGACGAGCCGTAATCGTTTGCGCCCGCGCCGACCGGAAAAGTCGCTTTGGTGGAAATCAAAACTTTATCGCGTTGTTTGCCAGCCAGCGCCTTGCCCAGAATTTCTTCCGACATGCCGTCGGAATAACCGTTCGCCGTGTCGAAAAAATTCACGCCGGCGTCCAGACACAAATCGACCATCCGTGTCGCTTCAGCCGCTTGCGTGCTGCCCCAGGCTTTAAAAAACTCGTTTCCGCCGCCGAAGGTCGCCGTCCCGAAACTGAGAACCGGAATCCGTAAACCCGAACCGCCCAGTTGTCTGTGTTCCATCGTTTTGTTTCCTTTCTCTGCTCGCAATACAGGAAAAAATGCGGCGTCAAAACATTTGCGGGAGCAGCGGCTTTTCGCCGCCTGTCGAGCGCGGCGAAAAGCGTTTAAATAGATTCGACATTGAATTTATATGGAATTGATTAGCACCCTTTCGGACACCGGCGGGCGCGCCTGCAAATGTTTCGATGCTGCTCATCTTCAATTAAACGATAAAATTCTAAGCTGCCGCCTTCTTGACGAGCGCCCGCTGATGCCTGACTTCTCTTTCGAGCCGGTTTAGTTGAAGCATAGCTTTGCGCTTGGCTTCGCGCGCGGCTGCCGGGTCGCGCCAATTCCAGTGTGCCATCATCGGCAGAAAAGCTTCGAGATGGTCGTCGAGCGGCGGCTGAAAGCGATACGCCGGAATGTCTTTTGACGTTATTTGCCCTCGCGCCAGCGCCGCGAAAATTTCGCTCAGCTCCGAAGCGTTGCGCTTCCGGCAATCATTGTCGAGATAATAAATTCCCTGCGGGTCGACGCTGCCGTCAGCCCGTCTGACCAGCGAGCACCAATCGGTCGAATCGATAAACGGATACCAGCAGAACCCTTCGAAAGCGAGTCCGAGCGGCTCGATTCTTCTTTCGATTTCCTCGCATTGCTCGACCATAAACTTGAGCCACGAAATGCGGTCTGAAACAAAGCCGCGAATGTTCGTTTCGGTCAGCATCAGCGGCAAACGATAACGCTCGGCGTATTCCAGCGCGGTCGGAACCAAGCCTTCGGGGTTTCGATTCGGATAAATTCTGCCTTTCGCGCCCCATTCCAGCTCGCAGTGCGAATAATAATCAAGCCCCATGATGTCGATTCGCGCGGGTTCGGCGCGCAGCCGCGCCAGACGTTTTTCGCTTGCGCCGTGACGCCGCAGATATTCGTAGAGCTTGTGCTGCTCGTCGACTTTGCCCAAAACGAGGTCGGGCACGATAAATCTGATTTCATTGTGGAATGCGGCGTGCGCTTCGGATTCGCCGTCGTGCGCGCGGTGTTTTTCCGCCGCGTCGACGTGAACCAGCGAAACGTCCGGGCGTTTTTCGACGAGCATCCGGCTGACCGAGCTGATGGCTTCGGCGACGTTCAAAATCATCGGCACGAAATTATTCGCGCCCGTCCGATACGGATACCAGACGCCTTCGTGACCGCAGAACCAGGTCGTCACAAACGGCTCGTTGATAACCGTGTAATGACGCACCCAGGGGTATCGCTCCGCCAGAGCCGTGCAGAATTCCAGATAAGCGCGGGGAAAATCCGGGTTGGCAAAACCGCCCCTGAGCCATTCGGGAAAGCTCGTGTGATGAAGCGGGTCGAGAATCGGCGCGATTTCCAGCTCGCGCAGACAATTCATGGCTTTATCCATCCAATACCAGTCGTAAACGCCCGGCTCGCGCTCGATGCTGTGCCACGGCGCGGAATATCGCAGCAAATCCAGACCGCACTCGCGAACCAATCTCAAATCCTCTTCGACAAGCTCCGTGTGTCTCGTCAATTCCAGCACGTCGCGTCCGCTGCCGAAAATATACGTACTCTCAAAACCACTCAAAAATCTCAAAACCTTTTCCCCCTTGAATCTCTCGTTAGGTAAAGCTATCTATTTCTATTTCTCCAATTGTTTCAGATATTTATTGAATAATTCAAGCACACTCCGGAGAATGGTTTCTGTCGGCTAGTAGACAAAAGCGCGCGCAATTTCGGTTTCTCGCATCGTGAACAACAAACTTTATTGAGTATTTATGCAATTATTCGGCGTTTAGCCGCCGGCGTTCGGCTAAAGTCTGCCGGCAGATGAATGTTCCGGGCTAATTTTACCGTAAGTTGTTGATTTCATTAGTCGTCGGTTCCAAATCTAAAGCGCTCTCACAATTTTTATTACTTTGCAATTCGCGTGATACCAAAAAGATTTTTATTACGCCTTACTGGTGTATGAAAACTCCGGCTTCTTTTAATTTTTACGAAAAAATATTTACGATTTTAATAAATTACGCTTTAATTTTCACGCTTTTCGCTCCGGCGGCTCTCGCGCGCGAGTCGAACGTCGGCAGCGCGGCGACGGTTAAATCCGGCAAAAGTCCGGTCATTGTTACCGACAAGTCTGCGTCGTGCACGGGCTGGCGCGGGAAAATCACTTATCTCGAAAAGATAAACGCCGACCGTTACAAATCAAACGGCGAATACGGCTGGGAAAAACACCAGTTTAACAGCGTCAAGTCCGGCGAGGCGGTTTTCAGCGGCGGGCAGAAAGGTCAGGCGACGATGACGCTCGAATCCAGAGAGCTTATCGAGGAAGAATCGCGCCAGAAAAACTGCTGCTGGGCGAACCTGAACGGCTGCCAGAAAGAAACGACGACCGTCCGCTGGCATCAGGGCATCACCGAGCACATTGCCAAAGGCGATGATGTTTCCGGGCTTGACATAAGCATCCAGGGCGGTCGCTACTCGTTTAATTATATGTTTCCGGCGATGCGCGGAAAAATGATTTTCAAAGCCGCGAGCAGCGTCAAAGGCTACTGCGACCCGGCGCACGACGAGAATAAAAAGTTCGAAAACACCGACCCGGACAAGACGCACCGTTACACGGAGATAAAGGGCGAAGGCAGAATCGACCCGAAAAATCCGAATTTTCTGCGCGGCAGCCACCAGCCGAATGAAAGCACGATGATTGTCTGGGAATTGACGAAAGTCGTCAGCCCGGAAGCCTGCGACGAGCCTTTGTCCGTCAACAATATCAAGCTCGAACAGCACGTTTTTCCGAACCGTATCGACTGGTCGGAAGTCAGCGAAACGGTCGTCGACGGTAACGAGATTCGTATCAAAGCGACCGTTGCCAACGGTTCGGATAAAGCCAAAAGCGGAAAAGTAATTTTTAAGGAAACGACCAGCGGAGAAATTTTAGGCGAAAGGTCGGTTACCGTTCCGGCGGAAAGCGAAAAGGAAGTCGACATTAACTGGGACACGAACGGTTATGCCTGGACGGACGGCGAGAAACCCGCGCCCGAACGCAAAATCGAAGCGCGTCTCGTCGGAGGCGATTACGTCGAAACCGGCGTGAAAATCATTCCGAAACCGGTCGTTCTCGTTCACGGTCTGTGGAGCAACGCCGAAGCCTGGAGCAAATATCAGGGTTTTATGACGTTGATTTACGGCAGCGACGAATGGAAAGCTTTCCCGGTCGGAGCCGACCCGCAGCACGGCATTATGAACACGGGCGAGAAAGGCACGACCAAGCAGTCGAACTCGATTTTCCAGAACGCGCAGGAACTCGGCAAACAAATAAAATTCACGCAGGAATCCATGAACGCCTGGCACGTCGACATCGTCGCGCACTCGATGGGCGGGCTTATCTCGCGCTTTTACATCCACTCGTTTATGCCGACGAATTCGCCGGGCGGAAAGCCGTATATCAGCAAGCTCGTCATGCTCGGCACGCCGAATATGGGCAGCCCGTGCGCCAATTTGATGGACGGCACGTTCGATTTCTTTAATATGCCGGTCGAAGCCATGCGCCAGCTCAGACCTTCGGTCGTCGCCGAATTCAACGCGCAGGTGACGAACCGCAAAGGCGTGAAATTCTCGATTCTGGTCGGGATGCCGGCGCAGGCGACCTGTCAGGAAGAAACGCCCGGCGACGGCGTCGTCTCGATTCCGTCCGCGATTTGGGAAGTCAAGGACAGAGCCTTTACGTTTAATCACCACTTGAACCTGACCGAGCAAATCGACTTCGCGACGTTCGTCCGCCCGCGTCTGGTCATCGGACCGAAAAAGGCTAAACAGCAGCAGGCGGCGATTTTCAACGAGAAAGCTGGCGGCGATTTTCTGGCAAGCAATAATCCGTTCATCGGCGAAAATCTGGCTGCCTCGACCAATCCGAAATCTTTTTTGGCGAATTTCGCTCCGCTCGCGACAACGGCTCAAAGCCGGACGAAAACCGTGCAGGTTAGTCTGAAGAAAGGCTTGAAAATCGCGGCGGGCGCGAGTGCGGAATTGCCGCTTGGCAATCTTTCCGCCGCCGCCAAGCGCGCCGGAATCACATTCGTCACCGCGCCGGACGTCACGGTTTCGCTGGTCGATTCAAACGGCGACGTCAAACAGACAATCGAAGCCGGAAGCGCGGAAGCGGCGCAGGATTTCAAAACTTTTTATCTCAAGGGCGAAAGCGGAAATCTCAAGCTGCGCTTTGAAAACACGGGCGACGCCGAATCGGTCGCGCTCGTTTCCGGATGGACGGACACGAATCCGTTTCGTCTGGAAATCATTCAACTGCTGACCGGCGGCGACATGAAACGCGCTTCCCTGCAGGCGCAATACACCAATAACGGCGCGCCCGTCGTCGGCGCGGCGGCGACCGCCAGATTCATCCCGGCGGCGGGAAATCCCGTCTCGATTCAGCTTTACGACGACGGCAAACACGACGACGCCAAAGCCGGCGACGGCATTTACGGCGGGCAGACCGAAGCCCTGCCGGACGGCGAATACGTTATCGAAATTCGCGCAAACAACACCGCGACGACCGGCGCAATCAGCATCGGCGCGAAATAAAAAGGAGATTGGAATGAAAAAGAAAACCGCACTTTTAATTTTTATCAGTTTTATATGGGCTTTTTCCGCCGCCTGCAACGTGACAAACCTTGCGGCGGGCAAAAGCGGTCAGACGCTCGCGCATAACACGGAAAAAGCTTCGTCGGGAAGCGCGGAAACGACCGCCGAAAAACCGGACGACGATGCGCCGAATCAATCAAACAACGT
>DATHBC010000799.1:0-5655 GCA_035296345.1 Pyrinomonadaceae bacterium
GCGAAACCGCCGCCGTAATAGCTGCCGTCGATATTTTCCGGGTCGACGTTTAAGGTCGAGCCGTGAGCAATAGATTCAGCCAGGATTGAGCGAATTTTTTCGAATAAAACATTCGCCTTTCCGGTCGAAAGCCCGTTTGCCGGAGTTTGCGGATTGACGCGCGCCAGAAACATCGCTTCCGAAGCATAGATGTTGCCCAAGCCGCAAACCTTTGTCTGGTCGAGCAAAAATTCTTTCAGGCTTCGCTTTGAGGTTTGCAGAGCCGCGCGAAAATATTGCGGCGTGAAATCGTCGGAAAAAGGCTCCGGCGCGAGACATTTCAATTCCTTCGTTTCGTAAAGCCGCGCGGTCTCGACGATTTTCATCAAGCCGAAATGCCGCTGGTCTTGAAAAATCAGACGCTTTTCGTCGGCGAAATACAAAACGGCGTGCGTGTGTTTGGGCGGCTCGCGCTCGACCGGCAAAAGCATAAAACGCCCGGTCATCCGCAAGTGCGTGATAAGCGTGTTGCCGTTTTCCAAATCAAACAAAACGTGCTTGCCCCGGCGACCGACGCCGTTTATCGTCGTCTCTTTTAGCCTGGCGGCAAAATCCGGCGGCGGATTATACGGAGCCAGACCCGCGCGCAAAAGCTCGGCGGCGATTACCCTGCGACCTCTGACGAGCGCGTCCAGAGATTTCGCGACCAGTTCGACTTCAGGCAGTTCAGGCATAAATGTTAGTAAGCAGTAAGCAGTAAGCAGTAAGCAGTAAGCAGTAAGCAGTAAGCAGTGAGCGGAGAAGAGCAAAACTGCTCGCCGCTCACTGCTTACTGCTTACTAAATTTTCGTGTAATCCGTCAGCGACGATTTATCGCCGAGCACCGTGCCGCCGGAGACGACGGCGTTCTTGCCGATGTAGCAGCCGCGACCGATGACGGCATTTTTTATGTGCGAGGAATTCGAGATGCGCGTGTGCGCCCAGACGACCGAGTTTTCCACGACGGCTTTTTCCTCGATGTGCACGCCCTGTCCGATGACGGAATTGATAATCCGCGCGTTCGGCTTGACGATGCAATCCTCGCCCACAACCGAAATCGAATCGACACTTGCGGTCGTCGCGACGTCGAAGCTTTTCGCCTTTTCAAAAGTAAAGCCTTTGATTTTTCCCGCCAGAAAATCGAAATGCGCTTCCAGATAGCTCTGCGGCGTGCCGATGTCGCGCCAGTAATTTTCGCGCATCACGTAGGCGAAAAACTTTTTCTCGCGCCTCAAAAGCTCCGGAAAAAGACCGTATTCGAACGAATAATTCTCGCCCGCCGGGATGAGGTCCAGAATTTCCGGTTCGAGAACGTAAATTCCGGCGTTGATGTTGTTCGTCGCCAGCGTCGCCAGCTCTTCCGGTTTAGGTTTTTCGCGAAAGCGCAAAACGCGGGCGTCCGCGTCGGTTTCGACCAAGCCGTAAGCCGCCGGGTTTTCGACCGGCGTCAAAACGATGCTGGCTGCCGCCTGCTGCTCTATGTGCCGCTCGATGACTTTGGAAACGTCTATGTCGGTCAGGATGTCGCCGTTAAAAACAATGGTCGTCTCGCGGATTTCGCTGGCGGCGAATTTATACGCGCCCGCCGTGCCCATCGGCGTCGATTCGGTCACGTAGCGCAGGTGGACGCCGCATTCCCGCCCGTCGCCGAGCAGCTGCCGGATTTTGTCCGGCTGATAATTGAGCGAAAGAATTATTTCCCGAATGCCGGCGCGCCGCAGGATTTCGATTTGATAAAGCAGAAAAGAGCGATTCAGAACGGGAACGATAGGTTTCGGCGTATAAACCGTCAGCGGGCGCAGGCGCGTGCCTTTGCCGCCCGCCAGAATCAAGGCTTGCATAAGCCAGAATTTTATCATCAGGCGCGCGAAAAACTGTAATGCGAATAACGATTTATCAAAATTTGCGCGCGCCGTCGCGAGCGAAAATTTATTTCGGGTAAATTTAATAATAAAACCTAGCAAAACTTGTTAAAAACCGTTGACACTTTTTGTCAAAACGTGATAGCTTTGAAATTGCAGGGAAAGTCGTGCAATCGCCCTGCATTTTCATCCTCCCGGATTGCACCGGCGCTTCAAGTTTTAGTCAGTATTTTCCTTTCAAAAATTTAAACAAGATGAGTTTCGATAAAACAAAATATATGCGAAACGCCGAGCGTTTTCTGGCGCAAGGCAAGATTCGTCAGGCAATCGGTGAATACAAACGAATAGTCGAAAACGATGTCAAGGATTTCAGCGTCCTGAATATGCTCGGCGATTTGTGCTTCAAAGCCGACGACATGCAGGAAGCCGTCAGATGTTACACGCTGGTTGCCGAACATTACGCCAAACAGGGATTTGCCCAGAAAGCGATTGCCGTCTATAACAAAATCTCGCGCATCAAACCCGATTCGATTGAAGTTTCGGCAAAGCTCGCCGAGCTTTACCACGCCAAAGGCTCGGTCGCCGAAGCGCGCTCTCACTATACCGCTCTAGCCGACCATTTTCAGAAAAGAGGCAATAAAGCGGAGGCGCTCGCCATCTGGAAACAAATCGCCAACCTCGACCCGCACAACACCGAAATTTATCTGAAAATCGCCGAAAGCTGCCTGCAGGACGACCAGCGCGACGAAGCCGCCAACGCCTTTACCGAAGCCGGGAACCGTTTTTCGGCGAAAAAACAATTCGAGCAGGCGATGTCCTCGTTTTCCAAGGCTCTGGAAATCAAGCCGAGCAATTTAATCGCTCTGAACGGTCTGGTCAGCGCTCAAATCGGTTCCGGCTTTGCCGACGACGCGGCGAAAACGCTGGAAGAAATGCTGGAAAAACAGCCTTACAATCGCGAAATTCTAAACCTTTTGGTCAATTGCTATCTGGACGTAAACAATTCGGCGGAAGCAGAAAAAGCTGTCGTCAAACTGGTCGAGCAGGAAGCGGCGAATTACCCGAAATTTCTGGACGTGACGAAAAGCTACCTGAAAAACAACGACTTGCAGTCAGCCGCGCGCGTTCTCACGATAACGTCCGAATATCTTCTGCTCGGCGGGCAAGCCGACGATTTAGGCGTCTGGATAAACGAAATCCTGGCGAAAAATCCCGAACAGCTTGAAGCTTTGCGCCTTTTGGTTCGCTATCACGGCTGGCAGCGCGACGAAGCCGAGCTGAAACAATCGCTGGAAAGAATGGCTGAAGCGGCGCGCCTGAACGAATCGGTCGAAGACGAGCGATATGCGCTTTCGCAGTTGGTTATGATGCTTCCGCAGGAAGCTGCTTACCCGCAGCGCCTCCAGGAAATCAGCGAGCAATACGGTTTTGCCGAAAATGCCGGCGAAGAATTTCAGCCGCTCATTGTCAACAGCGGCGGCGAAGCGGTGGAAATTCCGACTTTCGAAAACTTTGAAGTGGTCGAAACGGACGAAAACGGCGAGACCGGTTCGGCGATGTATCTGGAAGATTACGCCGTTTTCAAGTCGGACGAGCATTTTCAATATGAAAATATCTACCAGAACGGCTCGTCCGGCAGCGGCGTCGGCAGCGGTTTCAGCTATGAATACAACGGCGACGGCGCGATGCCGGTGGTGGTCGCCGATTTCGACGTTTCGGAAAACGGCTTCGTCGCCGATTCGTATGGCGAAATAATCACGCACGCTTCCGGCGATTTGATAATTCAAGCCGAAGGGCAGGAGCCGGAAACAAAAATTATCGGCGAAGCCAGATTGCAGGAAGAGCTGGAAACGGTCGAATATTATTTCGCGCAGGGCTACAAGGATTTAGCTTTAAAGACGCTCGATTCGATGGTCGAAACCTTCGGCGACCTGCCCGAAATCAAACAGGCTCGCCGGCAGATTGAAGGCGACGAGCAGCCTAATGAACCGGCGGCAGCAACAACAGCAGCAGCAGCAGTAATAGCGGCAACGCCCGCGAGCGAGTCGAAAAGCTTCGATATTTTGAACGATTTTCGCAACGAGCTCGGTCTGGAAGAAGAACAGAAACCCGCCGCCGAAGAGGGCGATTACGAAACTCATTACCAGATGGGCGTCGCTTATCAGGAAATGGGTTTGATGGAAGATGCTATCCGCGAATATCAGGACGCCATCAAAATTACCTCGCCGGACGACGGCACGCGCCGCTTTTTTCACTGCTGCAACCTGCTCGGACACTGCTTTATGGAAAAATCAATGCCGAACATCGCGCTGATGTGGTATCGTCGCGGCATCGAAACCGTCGGTTTAAGCGATGAAGAATTGCTGGGCTTGCGCTACGAGATAGCTAACGCCTACGAAGCCGGCGGCGACCCCAAAAAGGCGGTCGAATTTTTCGAGCAGATTTACGCAGTCGACGTCGAATACCGCGACGTCAGCGCAAGGCTCAACAATCTTCACGCCGCAAGCTAAATAAAGTGAAAAACGAAAAGTGAATAGTGAATAGTGATGAGGAAGAAGCTTTTTATTCCCCGCCGCTTTTCACTATTCACTTTTCGTTTTTCGTTTTTCCTTTTATACTCATTTTATGGTCGCGCGGTTAACGGTCATTTTTATTATTTTCCTCAGTCTCGAAGTCGGCATCACGCTGACCCTGCTGCCGTGGATTAGTCTCGGCGTTTTGGGCGATTGGGGCAATAATTATCTTCTGGCGTATGTCGCCGACAAAACCGGCTTGCCGATTCTGCAAACGGCGGTTGCTTCCGGCTGGGTTCGCGGCGCGGTCAGCGCGCTGGGGATTCTGAATATTTTTATAGCCTTCTGGGAAATAGCGCACTTTAACCAGAGCGTGAAAATGCTCGAAAGCAAAGAAAAGTAAAGGAGTTGCGAAATTGTCGATTCGGGGAGAAAAAGAAATACTCCATAAATCGTTTTTTTCCGCTCCAATCATTTATCTCATCACCAAAGGCGAAGCGACGGCAGAAAACTTTCCCGAAAAATCAGCCGAGATTCTCCGGATTATCAAAGCCGCCGTCCGCGCCGAAATATCTTTCGTCCAGATTCGCGAAAAACGGCTTCCGGCGCGATTTGTTTTTGAATTAACCGAAAAAGCCGCGCGCCTGACGCGCGACCGCCGGACAAAACTTCTGGTCAACGACCGCGCCGACATTGCCTTAAGCGCCGGAGCCGACGGCGTTCACCTGACTTCCCTCTCGCTTTCAGCCGAAACGATTCGACGAAATTTTCCGAAAGATTTCATCGTCGGCGTCTCGACCCACGCGCTTGCAGAAGCCGAATCAGCCAAACGACAAGGCGCGGATTTCGTGACGTTCAGCCCGGTTTTTCCCAGCCCGGATAAAGGCGAGCCGCAAGGCTTAGACGAATTAAAAAAAATCTGCGCCGCGCTGCGACCTTTTCCCGTCATCGCCCTGGGCGGCATCGACGAAACAAACTACCAATCAACTCTGGAAACGGGCGTAAGCGGCTTTGCGGCGATTCGATTTCTGAACGAGCCGGAAAACTTGATGAAAGTGATAAGTAATAAGTGATAGGTGATAGGTGATAGGTGATAGGTGATAGGTGACAGGGAAGAAGTGCTGAGTGCTGAGTATTAAAAAGCTTATTGCTAACAGCTAATTGTTTTCCCTATTACTTATCACTTATGTGAATCAAGAGTAGAAATAAGTAGATTGTTTCCTTTGCGCACTTTGCGCCTTTGCGGGAAACGATTTATCCCG
>DATHBC010000800.1:0-5577 GCA_035296345.1 Pyrinomonadaceae bacterium
GCCCGCGATAAAATTGGCGGGAATATTCGCCCGCAACTGCTGCGGGCTGACGAAGGTCGTCGGAATCTGGCTGCCGTTCCAGAAGATAAGCGCGTCGGGCGTGAATTTATCGCCGTGGACGCTGAGCGGGAAACCCGCGGAACCGGCATAGATGTTCTGCGGCGAAACGTAGCTGAGCAGAAACGGGAGCGGCGTCGGCGGCGGTGTCGGCGGCACGGTCGGCGGCGGCGTTTCAACTACCGGCTGCGCTACGAAAGGCGTCGGCTGGGGCGGCTCGTAAAAGGCGAAAATGTTTCTGCCCGCATCCGGCGCGTAAAACGAGCCGGGCGTGTAAGCGACCGGCGTCGTCAGATACACGCTATTGATTTCGTCCGGAGTTAAAGTTTGAATCGTGGTCGTCTGCGTGCCGCCGGTCGTCGAAGCGGTCGCGGTCGGCGTCGGCGAGACGGTGACGGTGACGGTCGTTTTTCTGCCGCCGACAAATCCGCTGAAATTATAAACAAGCGTCAGCAAAGCCAGCGCGCCGAGAGCCGTCGCCGCGATGAGTTTCTTTCTCTCAGATGGGGTTTTTCCTTCAAAAATTTTCATAAACGCTTGCTGCTTACTGCTGTTGTTGTGGTTGCGGCTGCGGAATGCCGAGCGCCGAATTTCGTTTAAAATAAGCTGCCAGTTCGATATGCAGGCTGACGGTTTCGCCGATTGTTCTGCCGCGCGGCGCGGGCGGTCTGTTCGTTTGCTGCGTCGTCACGACTTGTTGCTGCTGCTGCTGCTGAACGGGATTTCTCATCATCGGGTTGACCGCGCCGGTCGGGTCGATGTTCGGTCGCGCGTACGGCTGATTCGGGCTGGTCACGGTCGGCTGCTGCGTTTGCGAAACGGTCGTCGATTCCGCCTGCCGGTTTTGATTTTCCGCCGGTTCCAGCTCGACCGTGCTGACGATGATAAATTGCTGGCTGGTTTCGATGTCACGCAGAAAACGGCGCAGATTTTGATACGAGCCTTCGACCGTCATCGTCACGTAGACGCCCGGAAACAGGCTGTGATATTTTGCTCTGCCTTTCTCGCCTTCCGCCTGCTCGCGCTGATTGATTTCGAGCGGCGCGTAATCGGGTCCGGTCGTATTAATCAAGCCGTATCCGGCAATCAGTGTGTTCAGCCGCTGATACAGGGCGGTTCTGCCGCTGCCCGCGACGGGCAGAAAACGGCTCTCGAAATCGTCAACGCTCGCCACGAGCCTGGCGACGTGCTCTTCGGTCGTCGTAAAATCTTTAAATCTGTCTTTCGAGGTCGCCAGTTTCCTTTCCATCTCGTCGCGCTCGGCTTTGCGGTTGTTCAGCTTTGCCTGCTCCGGCGTGATAAAGAACATATAAAACAGCATAGTCGCCAGTATCGACACCAGACCGAGCCCGACGACGACGTATTCGGTCGTGCCGAAAATCCCTAAATTTACTTTGCGCGGGCGGCTTTTCGGCGCGATGTCAAAGGTCGGCTGTTTTTCGATGATTATCGTTTCGTCTTCGGTCAGCAGAACCGTCCGGTCTTTTTCCTCGATGACGACGGTCGAATCTTTCATCGTAAAATCGTCGCGGATAATTTCCGGTTGCGGCTGCTGCGGCTGGTCTTTCGAGTCAAAATTTTCGCTCATTTCTGTTACTGCTGACCTCCTTCCGTGACGGAGGCGACATCGCCGGGCTGCGCCGGCGCGGTCGAATATCCGAGCGGCTGCGTGTAAACCAGACGCAGGGTATATTCGGTATAAGTAAAATAATCTTTTTTCTGCAAATCCTGCCCGCGCAGCTCAGCCTGGAAAATCGGGCGCGAGTTCATCGTGTCAATCATATTCATCACGCTCTGGTAATCGCGGCTCAAAACCGACAACTGAAGCTCGGCTTGCGTGCGGTCGCCGTTTTGATAAACGTTTTCGACGTTGATGCGCGAAACGCTGACGCCGCCCGGCAGGACGCCTTCCAAATCGGCGAACAGGCGCGACCAGCCGAAGCTTTTCTGCGCGACGAGCTTGTGCGCGGCGACCAGCATGGTTTTCTGTTCGGGCGTCAGGCTTTGCTGCACCTGCGCGCCTTTGACGTTAAAATCCGCGAACTGCGTTTCCATCTGCTGGATTTCGCTTTGCACGATTTCATTTTCCGTTTGGATTTGGCGCAGTTTCACAATACCGAAAATCACGCCGACCATGGCGAGCGTGCAGCACGCCAGCGCCAAAAGATACGGCAGCGTCCGGTTGCGAAAAGGATGTGTGGCGAGATTGAGTTTATTTATCACTTTTTTGGTTCTGGGCTTTTAAGAAATCGGTAATTTTTATTGGTAGCCGGAAGCGGGCAATTGGTTGTTTGCAATAATAACGCCCGGCGCGACGCCGACCCGAAATCGCCTGCCGCCAATCGCCGGAATCGTCCGAAAAACGACAAAACGCCAGTTTAACATGAAAAATCCTCTTTGTCTTCGCGCTCGGCTCGTCTTGATTACCGATTTGTTCTCACGCGAAAACCAAGAAATAGTTGCAAAATTTATGCGAAAAAGGCGGAGATTGGAGAAGCGGGACGGTTTGATTGAATTTACATAATCTTTCCCTGACTCTCCGGCTCTTCCACTCAATAAATATCGACATTTTCAGGGTTTATGCTAAAATAAGCGTATGAGCGAATCATCAGACGAAACACTAAAACAGGAAGCTTCGGTGGTTCTGAAAGCAATTGCCGAACTCTCGCACAAATTCGACAATCTGGAAAAAAGCGTCAACACTCAATTTGAAGCCATTCGTCAGGGCATCGTGCATAATAACGCTCGTTTCGACCGTCTGTCAGCCGAAGTTTACGAAGCCCGCGCCGACCTCTCCAAACTCCGCGCCAACCTTACGGAACTGACCGAAGAAATCAGACAGAGCAGAAAAAGTCTGGTTTAAACAGATTGCTGTAAAGTGTTACCTAATCAGATATTACCTTTCGAAGTATTTTGAAGTATTACTCCTTCGGGTAATAACGTTTAAAATAGACTGAAACCTGTATTAACTTTCGCCTGGTAGTTAAAACCCGGGCTTTTCATTTAAAATTCGTCTAAAATTTCGCCGGCTGCTCGAATTCGGATTTGCCGGTGACGGATTCGCTTTCCTCGCGGCGCGCCAAAAGCGCTTTCCGGGTTTCTTCCTCGCTCAGCTCGCGGTATGTGCAGACGCGGTTTCTGCCCTCGCGCTTGGCTCTGTAAAGCGCCGAATCAGCCATTTCGACCAGCTCAATCGGGTCGCTCGAATCGTCGGGAAACGAGGCGACGCCGATGCTGATGGTAATATGGTGCGATTCGGTCGGCTTGCCCTGACGAATGACGCTGAACTGCTGGTGCTCGATGGTCGAGCGGATTCTCTCCGCCGCGACGATGCCCTGCGCCAGCTCCGCGTCCATCAGAAACGCCGCGAATTCCTCGCCGCCGAAGCGCGAGGCGACGTCGCCGCTGCGCAAGATTTGCGTGATGCACGAGCCGATTTCTTCCAGGGTTTTGCTGCCGGTCAGATGCCCGTAAGTGTCGTTGACTTTTTTGAAAAAATCGACGTCCATCATCAAAACGCAGAACGGGCGTTTCTCGGCGTCCGGGCGCGAAGCCTCGCGCCTCAGCTCGGAGAAAAACGAGCGGCTCGAAAGCAGCCCGGTCAAATCGTCGTGCGAGAGCAGGCGGCGAATCTGGCGCTGGTATTCGCGGTCGATTTCGTCCAGCATCTCAAAGCGCAGAATGTGCTCGCCGATAATGATTTTGTCGCCGTTCTGCAAAGTTTCCTGCCGGATGCGCTGACCGTTCAGAAAAATGCCGTTGCGCGAATTCAAATCGGTTAGAATATAGGTCGGCTCTTCCGCTTCATTGTTTCTGACGGTCGTGATGCGCGCGTGCTGGCGCGAAACTTTTTTGTCGTTGACGCGGACGTCCGCCTCCAGCGCGCGACCGAGAATGACTTCCTCGCGTTCGAGCGGAATCGGGACGGCGAGAAAATCGCCGCTCAGAAAAACCAGAGCCGGGCGTAAATCGCGTTTCGGACGTTTGGATGACGGCATAATGGTTTCGCGGGGCAAGCAGGAACGGCGACCGCTGACTGAACCGACGCCTAACTAATAAAATAACTTATCTTAAAGTTGAGAGTAAAGAGAAAATAAAGCCGGGAGTCGCGAGTCAGGAATCAAACGGAATGAATTTTCTCGCGATTCGCCACTCTTGACTCGCGACTCGCGACTCTCTACTCTCGACTTTTGAGAGATGAAGATTCTTATCGTCAAACTAGGCAGCATCGGCGACATCGTGCACACTTTGCCCGCGCTGGCGGCGATTCGGCGGGCGCTGCCGCAGGCGGAAATTTCGTGGGTCGCGGAAAATCGCTCGGCGGAAATTCTTCGCGGCGGCTCGCGCAACCAATTTTTAAGTCACCTCATCGAAGTTGATACGAAGGCTCTGAGGCATCGGGAATCGCTTGGGGAGACGCTGTTGATTGCCCGTCAGCAGTTACGCGGGCTTCGTGCCTCAGCCTTCGACATCGCGCTCGATTTTCAGGGACTTCTCAAATCCGCCGCCATCGCCAAGCTCGCCAAAGCGACGCGCCGTTACGGTTTCGCCCGCGAAGCGCTGCGCGAGCCAGCCAGCCGTTTTCTTTTAACCGACGCGGTCGCCGTTCCGCGCAAAATTCACGTTATTCGCAAAAATTTAATGCTCGCGCAAAAAGCCTTGAAAATTCCCGTGCCCGACCGGGATTTCGAGTTTCCGATTTTCACCGAAAAAACTCACGTCGAAGAAGCCGAAAAAATCGTCTCGCGGGCGGGCGGGAATCTGGCGATTTTAAATCCGGCGGGCGGCTGGACGACAAAACTCTGGCACGCGGAAAAATTCGGCGCGCTGGCTGACCGGCTCTGGGAAGAAAACGGCTTGATTCCGGTCGTGACGACCGCGCCGAATGAAAACGCGCTGGCGGAAAAAGTTCTGAAAAACAGCAAATCCGGCAAAGCCTTCGCGGTGAATCTGAGTCTGAAAGGCTTTTACGAACTGGCGAAACGAGCGCGAATTTACGTCGGCGGCGACACCGGACCGACGCATCTGGCGGCGGCGGCGAAAGCTCCGATGGTCGGCATTTTCGGTCCGACCGAATGGTGGCGCAACGGCAGCCCGAACGAAGCGGACATCGCCGTCGGGCGCGCCGACATCGAGTGCCGCACCGATTGCCATCGCCGCGCCTGCGAAAACTGGATTTGCATGGACATTTCCGTCGCAGCGGTTTTCGACGCCGTGCAGAAACGTTTGAAAAATGACCTTTGATTTTCTTTAATTTAAGGCGCGAATCGCGACTAAAATTCGCAAGGGTCAAAGGTCGGAAATCAAAAAACAATCTAAAAATAAATTTCTAACACAAAATTCGATTTTCGATTTATACTGGCAGCATAGATAATTTTTATGATGAAAAGAATCATTCACGACCCTTTGCTCGCGCTGGTGATTTTGCTCTGCTGCTCGGTTTTGAGCCTTGCTCAGTCAAACGATAAAAACGAAGCCGTCAGCGTCGGCGAGAGCCTGTCTTACGAGGGAAAAGCGAGC
>DATHBC010000801.1:0-2050 GCA_035296345.1 Pyrinomonadaceae bacterium
TTAAAAAAAATATAACCGCGCATTTTGAATGCCTTTTCATACGGCACGCCTATTGCTCTTTCTGAAATCGTAATCTTCCCCAAGATTAAATTTTTCAGAAGGAGAAGCAGCACAATGTTAGCTACCGATATTTTAAGGCAGGACCATCGCGAGGCGGAAAATCTGATGATGCAGCTCGAAGAGGCGAGCGGGCAGGAAAACGGCATGTCGTATCGACCGATTTTTGAACAACTGCGGACGGCTCTGCAAAAGCATATGATGGTCGAAGAAGAAATTTTTTACCCAGCCGTGAAAGTCGCTGACGATTTGGAAGATCAGGTCGTCGAAGCCGTGGACGAGCACGCCGAGGTCAAAGCGCTGCTCACGCAGATGAACGAATTAGACCCGAGCACGCCGGAATTTCAGGACGCGCTGGCGACGATGAAAGCCGGCATCGAGCATCACGTCGCCGAAGAAGAAGGCGAAATGTTTCCGACCGCCGAAGAAGAACTCGGAACCGCTAGAATGGAAGAACTCGGCAGACAAATTCAGCAGCAGAAAGGCGCATCGCAACACGGCACGGCAGCCATGTAGAAAGGAAAATCGTCGCGCATTCAACGCTAAAGGCGATAATGCTTTTGATTAAAAATCAGAATGAGGTTGGATTCAGGCTTTTACAGAATCCAACCTCATTAATTTTTATTTTCCGCTCGTAATCAGCTTGGCAATCGTCTGCAGCTGCATATTCGACGTGCCTTCGTAAATCGCGCCGATTTTCGAGTCGCGCCAGAATTTTTCGACCGGGTAATCTTTGACGTAGCCGTAGCCGCCGAAAAGCTCGATGGCTTTGGACGAAACCGCTTCAGCCACGCGCGAGGAATAAACCTTCGCCATCGCGGCTTCTTTCAGGAAGGATTTTCCGGCGTCTTTCAGGCGCGCCGCGTTGTAAACCAGCAGGCGCGCCGCTTCGACCTCGATTGCCATTTCGGCGAGCTGAAACTGGACGGCTTGAAAATTATTGAGCGATTGCCCGAACTGCTCGCGCTCCGCCGTGTATCTGAGCGCGGCTTCGTACGCGCCCTGCGCGATGCCGATCATCTGCGCGCCGATGCCGATGCGACCTTCGTTCAGGGTTTCGATGGAAACCTTGTAGCCTTTGCCGACGTCGCCCAAAACGTTTTCTTTCGGCACCCGGCAGTTATCCAAAATCAGCTCCGTCGTCGAGGAAGCGCGAATGCCGAGCTTGTCTTCCTTTTTGCCGACCGCAAAGCCTTCGAAACCTTTTTCGACGATAAACGCCGTGATGCCCTTGTAGCCCGCGTTTGGGTCGACGGTCGCAAAGACGACGAAAATTTCGGCTTCGCTGCCGTTTGTAATCCAGAGTTTTTGCCCGGTGATTTCGTAAAAATCGCCTTTTTCGACGGCGCGTGTTTTCAGCGCGAAAGCGTCCGAGCCGGATGCGGCTTCGCTCAGGGCGTAAGCGCCGACTTTCGATTCCGCCATCTGCGGCAGGTATTTCAATTTCTGCGCGTCGGTTGCCCAGCGAATAATCGCGTTGGTGACGAGCGTGTTTTGCACGTCGACGAAAACGGAGGTCGAAGCGTCGATGCGCGCCAGTTCTTCAATCGCGAGGATGGCGTTGAAAAACGAAGAGCCCGCGCCGCCGTATTCTTCGGGCGTTTCGATTGCCATCAAGCCAAGCTCGAAACATTGACGAATCAAATCCTGGTCTAATTTTTCGGCGTGTTCCATCGCTTCGACTCGCGGGCGGACTTCGCCTTCGGCAAACTCGCGCACCGAGGCGCGAAAAAGCTCTTCTTCTTCGGAAAGCTGCGTTAAAGCCGGATTTAAAATTTCTTTTTCTAAAGCTGCTGCGTTATTCATAATGATTTCCTTCAAATTTTGTAAAAGAATATAAATGAAATAACATCATAAAAGTAATGAGTGCAAAGTTCAAAGCAGAGGCGGTTTCAAGCAGCTCTCAACCGGGAAACACAAACCTCAAAAGGCTGCGCTGGATTGGAGTCGTCTTTACGATTCTGGGCATTGCGCTTTTTTCCTACTTTATCGC
>DATHBC010000802.1:0-5355 GCA_035296345.1 Pyrinomonadaceae bacterium
TCGCCCGTCGTGATTTTTAAAGCGGCGACATCGGGCTTGTCTTTCGTCGCGGCGTTGCTTTTCGTCGTCAGGACAACGACCATATCGCGATTTTTAACCGGCGAAACCTGCACCGTGTAGCCGTAAACTTTCTCGGTTTCCCAGACGGTTTTTCCCGTCATCTGGTCGAGAGCGAAAAGCCTGGTTTTCTTGGCGAGCGAGCCGAAATTATCGGCGACCAGCACGACGGGCGTGCCCGTAATCTCGTGATATTCGGTTTCCTGTATGCCTTTCAAATCGTCGCGCTTCCAGATAACAGCGCCGGTTGCGCCGTCAATCATCGCGAGGCTCGCGTCATTGGCGACAATCAGATTTCCGGTTTCCATCATCGCGTACCACTTCGCGCCCTTATATGACCAAATCGGCGCGTCCGCCGCCGAAAATTGCGCGGCGACAAACAGCGCCAGCAAAGCGGCAAGCGAAAACCTTTTACAGAATCTCATTATTTTTTTTCTTAAGCTCCTTGGATTATTAAAAATTAAAGCGAGAATGTTTCCGTCAGTAGCAATCGCAGAAAAAGACCGGAAAAAAGGTCACCATCAATGACGAATTACGCTCGGGTTATTTGGGTTGGACACGTCTTTGTCTAATCGTTCATACTTGAAGTACAGAGATTTTGAACAAGGAAGGTTAATTTATGAACACTGTTCGAACGGCATTTATTTTGACGAGCCTTTTGCTGTTTGCCGGCGCAGCCTGCGCGCAGCGGACTTCTCCGCAGACGAGTTCCAGCGCGAATAACGCGCAAAGCAAGTGCGCGCCGCTCGAAACACGCGCGCCGAACGCGGCGGAACAGCGCCCGGCTTTTGCCGGACAGACGCGCGGCTGCGCCGTTAAAACTAATTCCGCTTATCAGGTGACGGTCGTCGCGAAAGGTTTGAATAGACCCTGGGCGGTCGAGCCTTTGCCGGGCGGCGACTTTCTGATAACCGAAAAGGGCGGGCAGATGCGCATCGTTTCGGCGAAAGGCGAAGTCGGCGAACCGCTCGGCGGTTTGCTGCCCGTCGAACAGGGCGGCGTTTCCGGCGCGAGCGGTCAGGGCGGTTTGCCGCCGATTACGGCGCGCGGTCAGGGCGGTCTGCTCGACGCGGCTTTGAGTCCGAATTTCGAGCGCGACCGAACGATTTTCTGGAGCTTTTCCGAACAGCGCGAAGGCGGCAGCGGAACGAGCGTCGCGCGCGGCGTGCTCAGCCAGGACAGGCGCAGTCTCGAACAGGTTCAAGTCATTTTTCGCGCCATGCCGACTTACAATAACGGCTTGCACTTCGGCTCGCGGCTGGCTTTCGGCTCCGACGGAAAACTCTACATCACGCTCGGCGACCGTTTCGACAAGACCGTAACGCGCCCGCAGGCTCAACTGCTAAACAGTCATATCGGCAAAATCATACGCATTAACCCGGACGGCTCGGTTCCGCCCGACAATCCTTTCGTCAAACAGCAGGGCGCGCTGCCCGAAATCTGGTCGGTCGGTCATCGCAACCTTCAATCGTCGTCGTTCGACGATAAGGGAAGATTGTGGACAATCGAGCACGGACCGCAGGGCGGCGACGAATTAAATCTAATCGAAAAGGGGAAAAATTACGGCTGGGCGGTTATCAGCTACGGCGAAGAATACTCGGGCGAGCCGATTTCCGGCGGGCAGACGGCTAAAGAAGGCTACGAGCAGCCCGTCTATTACTGGGACCCGGTCATCGCTCCTTCGGGAGCGCAGTATTACACGGGCAATGCTTTTCCCGAATGGCGCGGCAGTATTTTTATCGGCGGTTTAGCCTCGAAACGTCTGGTGCGTCTGGTTATCGAAGGCAATCGCGTGACCGGAGAAGAACACCTTTTAACCGACCGTAATCAGCGCGTTCGCGACGTCAGACAAGGACCGGACGGCGCGTTATACGTCGTCACCGACGAGTCAAACGGCGAGCTTTGGAAGATTTCGCCGCGACAATAAAGGTTCAATTACGAATTACGAATTACGAATTACGAATTAGGTTGAATCGACTCGAACATCTGAATCAATCCAACCATTCGTAATTCGTAATTTTATGTTGTCAGACTCTTTCTCATAAAAATTCTGCTGTGTCCGGCGGGGAAATCTTCTAATTCTCCGAAGACTGTGTAGCCGAGTTTTTTATAAAATTCCGGCGCTTGAAAGCTGAATGTGTCCAAGTACGCATTTACGCAGCCGTTTTTGCAGGCTTCCCGTTCGATAGCATTCATCAGGCGCGCGCCGTGCCCGCATCCTCTGACGTTTTCCGAGACCCACAGCGCGGAAATATACAGCCAGCCGAACGAACCGTATTTACCGTAAACACCGCCGACAATTTCGCCAGCCTCGTCTTGCAGAAAGAAAGCTATGTGTCTGCTGATTCTATCGCCGAATTTCGACTGGGTGTGCCGGTCAATGCCTTCGCCCAGCAGCCGAAGCTTTTCGCTAGAGGGATTTTCCTCAAAAATGATTGAATACGTCATCAGCAGCCAAATATAATAATCAGTCTCAAAAAGGAGCATCTCCGAGACTTAGACACAATATCCTGAATTTTTGATTTGCTCGCTCGCCTTTAATGCTATCTCTTTTGTTGGACGTCTACATGCATTACAATCTCGTAATCTCCGGGCGTCAGCTCGTGACATAACTCGCGTATTTCTCGAAAGGCTTTCTGAGCATCAGCGCTAGCCCGCATTTCCTTCACGTGTTCTGCGCTGCGCCAGGGTCCGAAAGAGTAAAAAAGCGTCCGGTCGGTTTGATGACGGATGAGAGTTCCCAAATCGGCGGATTCGGCAGCGATGAAAACGTTTCCGCCAAATCGCTCCAGGCGGAAACGAAAGCCTTCTCCTCGCCTTCCTTTACTCGATACATCGCTAATGTAAAAGCCTGTTCGCTCATCATAAAAGATTCTCCATTTCGTAATAGAGGGCAGTCTCAAAAAGCGTCGTTTTTGAGACGGCTTTTCTTTTCTCGATAACTTAACAATTTTTTAATGCCATATGTGAGAACAACAATATGGAACACAACAAAAAGTGCTATTATTCCCCAACCAAACAATACCCAAAGCCAATCAGATAAGCTTAAATCTCCAGGGTGGTAAAATATCATTATGGTGTTCATACATTAAATTGATTACTTGTCTCAAAAAGGGTCTTTTTTGAGACAGTCCTTTAAAAACTCTATTATTTTTTAATAAAAGATTTCTCGACTTTGTTTGAAATCGGCTTGACCGACATCAGGTAGGCATACATCGCGGCTAAATCGGCGTCGGTCATTTGGGCGTAGTTTGACCAGGGCATAATGGTGTTGAAGTCGCCGGGTTTCAGGTCTTCGGCGGCGTAGTGCGAGGCTTTTTCGAAGGCTTTGAAGCGGGTGATGAAATCCTGTTCAGACCACGCGCCGATGCCGGTGGCGCGGTCGGGCGTGATGTTTTTCGAGATGATTGTGCCGGTCGGCGTTTCGAAATACCTGCCGCCGGAGAAGAGTTTTTCCTCGATGATTTGCCCGCGATTGACGGGCGTGTGACATTCGGCGCAGCTTGCGGCATTGACGAGGTATCCGCCGTAATTTACCGTGTCGGTCGGCGCGGGTTTGGGCGTGAGATTGCCCGGCGCGGGAATCGTGTTGATGATGATGTTCATCGGGAAATTCGAGACGGAAGCGGGCGGCGTGTTTTCGATGGGTTTGAGGCTGCGGATATAGGCGATGATGGCGTAAATGTCCTCGCGGTCCATCTTGCCGTAGCTCGGATATGGCATAATCGGAAAAAGCGCGCGACCGTCGCGGCTGACGCCGGAGGTGACGGCGCGAAACAATTCGCCGTCCGACCAGTCCCGCAGGTGAAAAGGCGTGATGTTGGCGGCGTAATACGTGCCGGGAAAGCCCATCGCGCGGTCGAAAGCTTCGCCGCCTTTGCCTTCCGTGCCGGGAACGGCGGGCGCGGAAAATTTCGACCAGTCGCGCGTCGAATGACAATCCAGGCATTGCGCGACGTTTTCCGCCAGGTATTTTCCGCGCTCGACGCGTTCGGGCGTCGTCTCGATTTTGATGTTTTCGACCGGAACGCGCGGCAGAAAATAGAGCACGTAGAAAATAACGAGGCAGAAAACCAAAAGAATCGCGGCGACGGCGTAAAGCGAAAATTTCAGAAGTTTTTTCATATCGGATTTGCGGCTGATGCAGCGGGAAACGATTTCAGTAGAACGCATTGTTTATAAATTTAAAGAGGAGATTTTGTCAAACGAAACGGGCGGGGGCGGCATCAAAGGGCGGCTTGTTTTTTCTCAAAAATAAAAATGTTCAGATTGGCTTCGGCGATAATTAACTTCAACGGCAACGCTTTCCGGGCGTTGTTATTACTGCTGTTGATGCTGTCGAATCTGACGACGATAAGCGCGCCGACGCGGGCGTTTAAGACGGAAAAGGCGGAGGTTTCCGACAAAAGGCTTGAGTCCGAAGAAAAATTCGAGTCCGACAACAAGCTTCAGGCTGAGGCGGACGCTTTGCTTTATTTGTTCGATAACATGCCGCCGGTTCGCGTTCATCTCAAAAATGAAGCGATGATAAAATCGGCGGCGACTAATACGGAAAGAGGCGCGGCTTACACGCATTGTTACGAGCAGGAAAATCCGGTTATTTTCGTTAAGCAAAGCTTCTACAAAGCAGCCAACCGCAAACAGCTCGTCAATCTCTTAAAGCACGAGCTGACGCACGCGTGGCTGTGTCGCCAGCGCCGGATGAACGGGCACGACGCCGAATTTCGGCGGAAATTCGCAGCGGTCGGCGGGTTCGGAAATTAGCCGGAAATCAGAATGATGAATAAGAGAATTTTGAGTTGCGAATTTTGAGTTAACAGAAATTCCTGATTCAAAATTTAGCGCGGATTTCAATTAAATGAAACGCACAGGCAGAAACGCAGTCATTGAGCGTGTTTCTCCGGCGAATAAGAGGTTTCCCGTTTTCTTCTCATTTTTATGCAAAGCCTCGCCGACTCTTTTTCCGGCGTCAACGTCTCTTTTTGTGACCACAACGTCTCTTTTTGCGACGCTCGCGAGGCTTTTTACGACGACAATGAGGCTTTTTGCTTCGTCGCCCGCGCTCGAAACACAAATTTCCGCCTTTGTGTTTCATTTCAATGAAATTTGCTCTAAAGCTTAAAATTCAGAACTTTTCTTATTTATCCCTCATTTATAATCCAAATCGTCCAGCATCAGATAAACTTCGGACGCGCCCGCGCCGAATGCGGCGTCGATAAGGCGCACGACTGCGCTGTAACCGTTGGCGCGCGACGCTTTGACGAAAACCGTCCGGTCGATTTCGCTTGTGCCTCGCAG
>DATHBC010000803.1:0-2848 GCA_035296345.1 Pyrinomonadaceae bacterium
GTTCGGTTCCCACCCAGAGCGTTCCGTTTCGCCCGACTTCCAGGGCGAGAATTTTGCTCGATTCGATTGTTTCGAGCGCGACCGTCTGCACGCGGCGACCGTCAAATCTGGTCAAGCCGTTGTCCGTGCCGAACCACAGAACGCCGTCGGGCGTTTGAGTTATAGCGCGAACATTGTCCGACGGCAAGCCGTTAAAAAGCGTGACCGCGCCCCATTGATGAAAATTCTGCGCCGCTATCGGCGTCGGCGACGGTGACGCCGACGGCGCGTCCTGCGCGGGCGCGGCGGTCGAAAACAATATGAAAAGAAGAAAAATTTTAGCCGCGCAGAGCCGCCGGTGAAGACGAATAAACCTGAAATCTGAAATTTGAAATCTCAAATTAAAAACAAATCTGAAATTTGAAATTTGAAATTTGAAATCGCAATCGGAGATTGCTTTGTCCGTGTTCATCGTCGTTCATCCGCGGCTTCGGTTTTGTTTTGCTGATATTTACGGCGGTCGTGTTCGAGCCAGCCGGAAAGCTCGGTTTCGGCTTTTTCCAGCTCGTCCGAGTTGATGAGACCTCGTTTCAAGGCTTCGCAAAAGGCGCGCGTGCGCGGGTTGTAGGCGAGCTTGTCGTAAGATTCGTTCGCTGTTCCTTCCGCGTTTTCGGGAAAAAGCTTTTCGTAGAGCGTCGCCAGGCGGCTTTCGACGCCGCGCAGGCTGAGGCTGCATTTTCGCGCAATCGCCCAGTTTGACAAACCGAGCGCGAGATAGCGCAGGGCTTCGGCTTCGAATTCCGTCAGCAGCGGGCGCTGAAACGAATCTTTGAAAAGCGGGTCAATCATGTCCGCGCCGTCTTCGAGCACGGCGGCGACAAAGCGCAGAAAGCGCGATTCGGGATTGTTTTTGTGTATAAAGCCGTAGGTCGGCGGCGGCAGGGTCGCCCGGACGATTTTGCGAATCTCGTTGATATAAATCTCGTGCGGAAACTGCGTCCAGAAAATTATCCGCGTCGCGGCAAGCTCTCGCCAGATGGCGCGCGCGGCTTTGACGCCCGACATCTGCGGCATCTGAATATCGAGAATGCAGAGCGTCGGGCGATTTTCCAGCGTCAGGCGGACGGCGTTTTCTCCGTCAAAAGCTTCGATTATCGGCGCGTGCGCGGGGAACTCGCGCGTCAAAAGCTCGCTCAGATAATGGCGCTGGGCGTTGTTGTCTTCGGCAATCAGAATGGACATCGGCTAAATGTGCGAAGGATTTCGATTTGTTTCGCAATAAGATTATTTAAGGAGTTTCCCGCCGAAAGTCAATGGCGTTACGGCTTCGTCGAAAAGTAATGCGCCTCGATAATCATTCCTTCGGTCGAATAAAATCTGCGCGCGCCGCGTCTCCGCGCGTGCGAAACCGGCTTTACCTGAGCGCAGTTTTCCCGTCCGGCATGTTCGACCAGCCGGACGAATACTCAAACAGCTACAGATAACAAAGATTAATTCAAACCGGATACACGGGACGAACAGGATAATTTAAGACTTAGAACATCGAGCTCTCTCTGTCCATCCTGTTTGAGCCGGCGTTTATTTAATTTTCTCCGGGATTACTTTTTATTTGCTGCCGCATTTTAATTTATTTGTTGCAACATTTGATACATAATGTTCGTTGAGTAAGAAGTATTCATCAAAACGCTTTAATAAATTAACCGTTAAATTTTCATTCACAGGATTTTGTGTTTTATGAAACAATTGTCGCCGCCTCTGCGCCCGGAGCTTGTCAGGCATCATCAGACGAACGATATGAATTTTTGCGAAGTGGTTTATCCGCCGCGTCTGCGGCAGGCTCGCCACACGCACAAACTCGCTTCTTTCAGCTACGTCCTCGCCGGAAGTTATGCCGAGCGTCTGGAACGGCGCACGCATCGGCGGCAGCCTTCGACCGTGGTTTTTCACCCGCCCGGGGAATCGCACGCCGTCGAGTTTGATACGGACGTGCGGATTTTAGGCGTCGAATTCAGTTTTGAAAAGCTTGCCTGCATCAGCCGCCAGTCCGTCATTTTCGAGGCGACGGCGAGCTGCCGCACGGAGAAAACCAACTGGCTCGGCGAGCGCATCTATCAGGAATTTCAGCGAATGGACTCATTTTCGATGCTCGCCATCGAAGGCTTGATTTTAGAGCTGCTGGCGGAAGCTTCGCGCGCGCGCGTCGGCGCAAATGAAAAAAACTGCCCGCGCTGGCTCAGAGAGTCGAAAGATTTCCTGCACGCGAATTTTACCGAATCTTTCACGCTGGAAGAGATTGCCAGGGTGGCGGACGTTCACCCGGTTCATCTTTCGCGCGTGTTTCGCGAAAAATTCGGCTGCACGATTGGCGAATACGTGCGCCGCCTGCGCGTCGAATTCGCCTCGCGGCAAATCGTTTCCGGCGAGGCTTCGTTCGGCGAGATTGCTCACGCGGCGGGCTTTTCCGACCAGAGTCATTTTAATAAAACCTTCAAGACCGCGTTCGGTCTGACGCCCGCCGAATACCGGAAAACTTTTCGCCGAAGTTAGATTGATACAAGAATGTTTGTTCTGTTCAAGACGCGCGGCTGGCGGCAATGGTAAAAAAACGTCAGCACAATGCTTTGGGAGATTCTCTATGCTTAAAATCAACTTTTCGGTTTTGTTTCTGTTTGTTTTCGGACTTCAGCAGATTTTCGCACAACAGGCGAACGCGCCGCTTTTAATCAGCCGCGTTGCTTTGAATCAGACGCACATCGCTTTTACCTACGCCGGGAAAATCTGGCTCGTCGAAAGAAACGGCGGCGCGGCGCGGCGTTTGACCGCGACGCCGAACGATGAAAGCAACCCGGTTTTTTCGCCCGACGGGCGG
>DATHBC010000804.1:0-4951 GCA_035296345.1 Pyrinomonadaceae bacterium
CTCAGCTTCGGTCGGCAACGGTCACACGCGCGCGGCGCAGGCGCTGGAAAAAACTTTCCGGCTGAAAAACGCCGCCGCCGAGATTCGTCATGAAGACACGCTGGATTTCACCAATCCGCTTTTCCGGCAGATTTACGGAAAATCCTACATTGATTTGGTCAACAACATGCCGGAAGTTCTGGGCTGGATGTACGACCAGTTTGACGAGCCCTGGAAAAACGAAAAACGCCGTTTGTTTCTGGAAAAGCTGAACACGCAGCCGCTCGTCAAAATGGTGCGCCGATACCAGCCCGACTGGATTGTCTGCACGCATTTTCTGCCCGCCGAAATCATTTCCGATTTGAAAACCAAAGGCAAGCTGGATTGCCCGCAGGCGATTGTCGTCACGGATTTCGATTTGCACGCGCTGTGGCTCACGCGCAGCTACGAGCGTTATTTCGTCGCGCTGGACGAAACGAAATATTATCTGGAAACGCTCGGCTTCGCGCCCGAAAAAATCACGGTCACGGGCATTCCGATTGACCCCGTTTTCGCCGAAACCAAAGACAAACAGGCGATGCGCGAAAAATACAAACTCGACGCCGGCAAACCGACGATTATCCTGTCGGCGGGCGGTTTCGGCGTCGGGCGCATCGAGATTCTTTTGAAATCCCTGCAAACTATCCGGCAGCCCGTGCAGGTTCTGGCGATGTGCGGGCGCAACGAGGAATTGAAAAACAAGCTCGCGCAGCAGCAATCGCCAAACGAAAATTGCCGCATCATTCCCGTCGGTTTCACGACCGAGATGGACGAATACATGTCGGCGTCGGATTTGGTCGTCGGCAAACCCGGCGGCTTGACGACCTGCGAGGCGCTGGCGAAAGGCTTGATTTTCGTCATCGTCAACCCGATTCCCGGTCAGGAGGAACGCAACTCAGACCATCTTCTGGAAAACGGCGCGGCAATCCGCTGCAACAATCCGGCGACGCTCGGCTACAAGGTCGAACAGCTTTTGAAAGATGAGCGGAGATTGAATTTTATGAAGCAAAACGCGGCGAAATTTGCCCGCCCGAACGCAGCCGCCGAGATTGTCGACACGTTTCTCGGAGCGGAAACGCGGCTGTAAACGAATCTAGCCGCCGAGAAGAAACGAAAAGGCTTTGCGTAAAAACGGAGAAAAAGCGCGCGGATTTTGTCATTCGGTTATAACAATGATATATTGCCGCCGTTTTAAATAAATTAAAAGGATAACACCTATGAGCAAAATAAATCGCAAATTCTTTTTCGACCACATCAGAACCACTTTGTTCAGCAGCCTGACGCAAAAACAGGTTGACGGAATGACCGCCATTCTCGACGAATGGGAAAGCAAACCGACCACTTATAAAGACGACCGCTGGCTGGCGTATATGTTTGCGACCGTCTATCACGAAACGGACAAAAAGTTTCAGGGCATCGAAGAATACGGACCCGATTCGTATTTCAAAAAATACGACGGGCGCAAGGATTTAGGCAACACGCAGCCGGGCGACGGACTCAGGTTTAAAGGCAGGGGCTTCGTGCAGATTACCGGCAGGACGAATTATACGAGATTCAGCAAAATCCTCGGCGTCGATTTGGTGGCGAATCCGCTGCTCGCGCTGGATTTGGACAACTGCGTGAAAATTATGTTTTACGGGATGATAAACGGCACGTTTACGGGCAAGAAATTATCCGATTATTTCAACGCCCAGAAAGAAGATTGGGTCAACGCCCGCCGCATTATCAACCGTCTCGACAAAGCAAACCTGATTGCCGACGAAGGCAAAAGATTCTACGCGGCAATTAGCTACACCGCATAAAGCAATTACGAATTACAAATTACGAATTACGAATGGAATTACGAATGAAGGAAATACTCTTTCAATTCGTAATTCGTAATTTGTAATTCGTAATTAATTTTAAGCGGCGGCTTCCGTGTCGGCGGCGTCGCTGATAACTTCAAAAACGGGCGCTTTGCGCTCGACCATATCGCTGGTGATGACGAGTTCCTTCACTTTTTTCTGCGACGGCAGATGATACATCGATTCGAGCAGGATTTCTTCCATAATCATCATCAGACCGCGCGCGCCGACCTTGCGTTCATAAGCCTGCCGGGCGATGGCTTTGATGGCGTCGTCGGTAAATTTCAGACGAATGTTGTCAAACTCGAATTTGCGCTGATACTGCTTGATAAGCGCGTTTTTCGGCTCGGTCAAAATCTGCACCAGAGCCTTTTCGTCCAATTCGTGCAAAGTTCCCAGAACCGCCAGGCGACCGACAAATTCCGGAATCAAGCCGTAGCGAATCAAATCTTCGGGTTCGAGCTTTTCCAGAGATTCGGCGTGGCGCTGCTTGCTCGGCTTGATTTCCGCCGCAAAGCCTAAGGACTTGTTGCGAAAGCGTTTTTCGACGACTTTTTCCAGCCCGACGAACGCGCCGCCGCAGACGAAAAGAATATTCGTCGTGTCGACCGTCACAAATTCCTGATGCGGATGCTTGCGCCCGCCCTGCGGCGGAACATTCGCGGAAGTTCCTTCCAGAATTTTCAGCAGAGCCTGCTGGACGCCTTCGCCCGAAACGTCGCGCGTAATCGAAGGATTGTCGTCCTTACGACAGATTTTGTCGATTTCGTCGATGAAGATAATTCCCTGCTGCGCCCGCTCGACGTCGCCGTTCGCCGCCTGCAAAAGCTTTAAAATAATATTTTCCACGTCTTCGCCGACGTAACCGGCTTCGGTCAGCGTCGTCGCGTCGACGATGCAGAAAGGAACGTTCAGGATTCGCGCCAGAGTCTGCGCGAGCAGGGTTTTTCCCGTGCCGGTCGGACCGATTAAAATGATATTCGATTTTTGCAGCTCGACGTCGGCGCGGCGCTTGGCAATTTCGATTCGTTTATAATGCTGGTAAACGGCGACCGAAAGACGCTTTTTCGTTTCGTCCTGCCCGATAACGTATTCGTCGAGAAACGCCTTGATTTCCTGCGGCTTCGGCAGGGGCGGACGCGCCGACGCGGCTTCCGCCTGCTCGTCGTCGTTGATGATTTCGTTACAGATGTCTATACATTCGTTGCAGATATAGACGCTCGGTCCCGCAATCAATTTCTTGACCTCGTTCTGCGACTTGCCGCAAAACGAACAGCGTAAAACTTCTTCTAAACGATGAAATGATGCCATAGATTAGTGAATAGTGAATAGTGAATAGTGAATAACGGAAAAGTGAATAATCGGTTTTTGTTAACTATTCACTTTTCACTTTTCGTTTTTCACTATTCGCGGTGTTCGATAACCTCGTCAATCAAGCCGTATTCTTTCGCCTGAATCGGTGAGAGAATGCGGTCGCGTTCGACGTCTTTTTCAACCTGGTCGTAGGCTTGACCGGTATGATGCGCCAGCAGCCGCGACGTCAGCTCGCGCATGCGGATAATTTCTTCCGCCATAATACGCACGTCGGTCGCCTGACCCTGCGCGCCGCCCGAAGGCTGGTGAATCAAAATGCGCGAGTGCGGCAAGGCGAAACGCTTGCCTTTCGTCCCCGCCGTCAGCAGCAGCGCGCCCATCGAGGCGCACTGACCGATGCAAATCGTCGTCACGTCGTTTTTGATAAACTGCATCGTGTCGTAAATCGCCATCCCGGCGGTGATTGAGCCGCCCGGGCTATTGATATACAAATTGATGTCGCGTTCCGGGTCTTCCGCTTCGAGAAAAAGAAGCTGGGCGACAATCAGGTTGGCAATCATATCGTCAATCGGCGTGCCGATAAAAATAATGCTGTCTTTTAAAAGTCTGGAATAGATGTCGAAAGCCCGTTCGCCCCGCGAAGTTTGTTCGACCACCATTGGAACTAATGCCATAAATCTTACTCTTTTCCCTATCTGAAATTGGTCTAAATTGTTTAAGAACTGAGTTAGCTTTGCGGAGATAAATCGTTGAATCGACTAGCCGTCCAGAGCTTAGTCAAAAGGATTTTACAATTTATTCCGCAAAATGCAAACCCGCGATAACTGATAGTTGATAACTGAGAACTGATAACTGAAAATTACAGTTCTCAGCTCTCAGTTATCAGTTATCAGTTATTCGGAATCTTCCGATTTTTTCTTTTTCGTCTTCGATTCTTTTTTCGCCTTCGGCTTTGCGTCGTCGCCTTCGGCTTTTTCCTCGCTCGTTTCTTCCGGTTTTTCTTCGGTTTGTTCTTCCGCAGCGGTTTCCGAAGCTGTTTCCGGCGCGGCGGCTTGGCTTTCGTCAATCCACTCGCCTTCGGAGACTTTGGCTTTTTCGACCAAAGCCTCGACGGCTTTGCGGCTGCGCAGGCGGTCGGCGATGTTGTTTTCGCCGCCCTGCTCGGCGAGCGAAGCGCGCACCTGCTCGGACGAAACGCCGTAATACTGCGCGATTCGCTCGATTTCCTCGTTGATTTCCTCGCTCTTTACTTCGACGTTTTCAAGCTCGGCGATTTTTTCCAGAAGCATCGCGCCGCGCACGTCCTTTTCCGCCTGCCCGCGCATATTTTCATACGCCATGCGGACGAAGCTTTCGTCCAGCTTGTTTAAATCCATTCCGCGCTGCTGCAAATCCTGCGCGAAATTGTTCAGCAGGTTGCGCGCCTGGATGTCGATTAAGGTGTTCGGCACTTCAAACTCGTTGCCTTCGATTAACTTCGTGATAAGCTCGTCGCGCACGCGGTTGTCGGCTTCGGTTTTGGAAACCATCTCCAAATCGTCGCGCAGTTTCCGGCGCAGCTCAGCCATCGACTCGAAGCCTTCTTCCAGACTGCTCGCCCATTCGTCGTCGGCTTCGGGCATTTCCATCGCGCCGACCGATTTGATTTTCGCTCTATAGCTGACGGTTTTTCCCGCCAAGCCGGGCGCGCTGAAATCCGGCGGATATTCGACGGTAAACTCTCTTTCCTCGTCTTCCTCGACGCCGGTCAGATTATCGGAAAAAGTTTTTTCGAT
>DATHBC010000805.1:0-2221 GCA_035296345.1 Pyrinomonadaceae bacterium
CGCGACGGCGCTGGCGAGCGGCAATTATAAACCCGCCAACCACGAAACCGTTCCGGACTTTTTCGCGCCCGCGCCTGCGGGACCGTATGCCGAGCCGGGAACGAACGGAACGGGAGCGTCGCTCAATACGACCTTTAACGGCAATCCGAACGGGACGTGGACGCTCTATCTGCGCGACGATACGGTTAACGGAAACACCGGCATTCTGGCGGGCGGATTCGGTCTCGAATTTATCGCTCCGACAGCCGCTTCCGTGACGGTCAGCGGGCGAATCACCAGAGCGAACGGTCAGGGCTTGGGCGGCGTTCTGGTTTCGCTTTCCAGTCCTGCCGGCTCCGGCGGGCGTAAATTCGCGATTACGTCGTCTTTCGGTTATTACACTTTCGAAGGAGTGACCGCCGGAGACGTTTATATTATCTCGGCTGCTTCCAGAAGATACACTTTCAACCCGTCAAGCCACGCCGTGACGGTGCTGGAAGATGTAGCCGATTTGAATTTCGTCGCCGAGCAATAAGGGCGACGAATCCGGCATGCTTCGGCTGAATTGAAAGGACGGAAGAAATTTCTTCCGTCCTTTTTTATTCGCGGCGGTGAACAAAAGCTTTTAATTTTGGATTTTTGCGCCGAAAGCAGAAAGGAGAAGCCCGCGCGCCGGGCAGGATTACACTCGTTTATCGAATGTGCGCCCTTACCCGATGCGCGGGCTTCCGCATCGTTTGATTTGCGCCGAAACCGTTTTTACGGCAGGTAGCCGCCCGGAATCGGTTTGTCGCCGCTGACGCCGAATTGACCGCCCGTAAATCCGGCGGTTGATTGATTCAGATACCAGGTTCCGTGCCGGAAAACCGCCGGGTCGTATTTGCCGTCGCCGTCGAAATCGCCCGGCGCGGGAACGTCGCCGTTTGCTCCGAACTGTATGTAACTGTCGCCGCCGGAGCTGCGGCGGATATACCAGAAACCATTCGAAGGACGAAAGACCGCCATATCGTCCGAGCCGTCGCCGTCGTAATCAGCCACCACAATCCTGTCGGTTCCCAAGCCGAAAGAGAAATACTGCGGGTTGTAATTATTGGTGGATTTGCGAATATGCCACTGTATGATGCTGTTCTGCTGGTTGGCTCCGTTCGTATACGTAAAATCGGCTTTCCCGTCGCCGTCGAAATCGGCGGCGACCGGCACGCCGTCGCCGGTCGGCGCGCCCGTGCCGACCGTTACGGATTGAATCCCGCCCGTGCTCTTCAAAACGTAGAAGCTCGAAGTGTCCCGGCGATAAACCGCGATGTCGGATTTTCCGTCGCCGTCGTAATCGGCGATTATCGGAACGTCCTGCACGTTGCCCCACGAGACGAAAGAGAAGGTCGAAGTCGAGCTGTTCAAAATGTAAAAATCAGCCGCCGCGCTGTCGTTCGAGGCGCGGAACACGGAAAAATCCGTTTTGCCGTCGCCGTCGAAATCGCCGGGCGCTAAAACGTCGTGTTCGAGTCCCCAACGAGCCGCCGCAAATCCCGCCGTCGAGCGATTCAGATACCAGATGCCTTCATACGTGCGATAAACGGAAATGTCGGTTCTGCCGTCGCCGTCAAAATCGGCGCGAACTTTTCTATATTGCGCCGGTATATTAAAGGCTTCGGTGACGACCGTATTATTTGCGCCGGTTCCCGGATTCTGAATGCCTGCGCCCGCGCCCAGCCCGCGAATCGCGAATCCGCGCCAGACCGCCGCCGCATCCAACGGGTCGCGAACCTGCACGGCGATAAGAATCGCGTCGCGTTCCTGCAGCAGGGTCGGATTTAAAGGCGCGAGCTTCATCGCGTCGGTCACGTATTGCAGCGCGCGCCGGTTTCCCTCCGCCGCGCCGTGTCTCAGGATAAGCTGCCCGCGCACTTCCCAGAGCGCCAGCGTCCAAATCTCGCCGATATTGAATAGCTGGTCGCAATTTCCGCTAATCAGAGTCGGGTTCGGCGGAAACGCGCTCTGATAACCGGAGCAGTTTCCGGCATTAATCTTCCCGAAAGTGATTGGATTGTGCGGCAGACCGTTCGCTCCCGTCGCTTGTCTGAGAGCAATCGGAAAACGGCGCAAACCGTAATAATACGGCGCGCTGTTTTGCCCGAACGCCAGATAACCGCTTATCGAATACGTTCCGAAAAGATTGTCGGTCGGCTCGGACAAAAGCGCCAGCGAGTAAAAATCCGACCAGCCTTCGCCCATTCCGCGCGAC
>DATHBC010000806.1:0-2071 GCA_035296345.1 Pyrinomonadaceae bacterium
GGACGAAAAAGACGCGCCGCAGAAAGACGCGAAAGCGGCGAATAATAGCCGGAATAATAACGACAACGCCAATGCGAACCAGCCGAATTTCGTGATTAGAAATAATAACTGAGAACTGAGAACTGAGAACTGATAATAGCAGTCAGCAGTCAGCAATCAGCAATCAGCAATCAGTTATCAGCTTTTAATTATCAGTTATCACTTCTCAGTTATCAGTTATCACTTCTCAGTTCTCAGTTATCTGATGAAGATTCCGAGAAAAAAGAAAAGCCAGAAGATAATCATCAGAAACAAAGGGATAATCGTGACGAGTAGGCAGCCGAGATTCGCCCGCGAATCGGGATTGTAGCCGTAAGGGTCGGGGCAATGCGCGCACGCGCCTTTGGCTGCCAGAAAAGGACGCTTGCATCTGTGGCAAATTTTGATTTCCACGCCGTTAGAATAGCAAAAATCGCGGGCGAGTTTAACGGATTTACTTCTGGCTGTGAAAGTTTTCGTCCTTTCCGAAGGCAGTCGGCTGCTTTCAGACTCAAATAGGCGGCGAGCGCCTGCAAATCAGCAATTTACACCGTTAAATGACCGGCTCGCAGTCTAAAATGACACACTCGCACTCTTAAATAGCCATTTTGCAGTTATAAATGACGCACTTGCACTTAAAAATGACCGGCTTACACGCTTAAATAACCGTCTTGCACTCGTAAATGTGCGTTTGCTGCGCTTAAATAACCGCCCGACACTTTAAAATCTCTGTCCGATGTTGTAAATCGAACGATTTACGCGGTAAAACCGCTGACGGTCAGAGTAAAATAAGCGCCCTGTATCGCCGATTAATTGCGGCGAATGACATTTTTCTCCAATCGTGATAATCTTTTTTTCCCTTCAGATAACAGGCAAAAGAGGTTTATAAAGTAACGCATTTATGGTTGAAGAATTCGCTTTCGACAATACGGAAGAACGCCGCAAATTTCGCAAAAACGGCGTCGGCTGGGTGGAAGTCATCGTCGGCTCGATGTTTTCGGGAAAGTCCGAGGAATTGATTCGCCGCCTGAAGCGCGCCAACATTGCGCGGCAGAAAGTTCAGGTTTTCAAACCGGCAATCGACATTCGCTATTCGGTCGAGGAAATCGCCTCGCATTCGGGCGTCAAGCACGGCTCGATTCCGGTTTCGTCGGCGAAGGAAATGCTCGATAAAGTCGATGTCGATACGGAAGTCGTCGGGATTGACGAAGGACAGTTTTTCGATATGGAAGTCGTCAACGCCGTGAATTTTCTGGCGAATCGCGGAATGCGCGTGATTGTCGCCGGGCTCGACCAGGATTACACGGGCAGACCGTTCGAGCCGATGCCGCAGCTTCTCGCCGTCGCCGAATTTATCACGAAAACCCACGCCATCTGCGTCAAGTGCGGCGAAACGGCGAATTATTCCCAACGCACCGTCGAATCGGACGCCGTCGTCGAAGTCGGCGCGGCGGACAAATACGAAGCGCGCTGCCGCCGATGCTTCATCCCGCACTCGGACGAGCCGACGATTTCGTGATTCGCCGCCTCCGGTCGCCCGCAGAATTTTGTTCGGCACTCTAATCGGATTCTCTCAAAACAGCGGCTGAAAGAATGTTTCTTCATTCGTCTTTATACATCTAAACCGACGCGGCGCAGCATATCCCGAAAACGCGGCTCGCCGCGCAGGTTGTCGAATTCCGGTTCGATGCTGATGCCCGACAGGCTGCGGTCGCGCAGCGAGAAGGATTTTTCGAGATATGAAAAAGCCGCTTCCTTTTCATTCAACCGCGCATAGACGGCGGCGATGGTGTAAGACAGCGACTTGCCCTCGGCGGCTTTGAATTTTTCTATCGACTCCAGAGCCTTTTCGGTCTTTCCCGAGTAAGCGTAGGTTCCGGCTAAAAATCCTTCGATGAGCGGGTGGTTTCCGGAAAGCTCGACGGCTCTTTCCTGAAGGGCAATCGCTTCCGCGAACTCGCCTTTTTCCGCCAGACACATTCCGAGTCCGAATATCGCCGGGACGAAATCCGGGTGCATCCGCATCGCTTTCCGGTATTTTTCGACGGCTTCC
>DATHBC010000807.1:0-8682 GCA_035296345.1 Pyrinomonadaceae bacterium
CGGCATTTTCACTTCTTTCGACACCCGAACGACGATTACCAACTCGACCATTTCGGGAAACACCGTGACGAACGCGAGCGGCTCGACCAGCGACGGCAACGGCGGCGGTATCTTTAACGGCGGCGCGATGACCGTTAGGAATTCGACGGTTACCGACAATGGGTCGGTCGGCGCAAACAGCGCGAGCGGAATTTTCAATAACAGTAATTTAACCGCCGGGAGCACGATTATCGCGGGCAATCGCAATAATTCCGCGACGCCTGACGCGGCGCAGCAAGGAACATTCGTTTCGCAGGGCTTTAATCTGGTCGGCAATGCCGGAACGGTTACGGCTTTTAATCAGGCGAGCGACCAGCACGGAAGCTCGTCCGCGCCGATTAATCCGCTGCTCGCCGCGCTTGCCTTAAACGGCGGTTCGACGCCGACTCACGCGCTGCTGGCTGGCAGCCCGGCTATCGACGCCGGCGATGATTTCGGAAATTTCACCGACCAGCGCGGCGCGGCGCGTCCCGTCGATAATCCGGGCGCGCCCGCGGCTCCGGGCGGCGATAACAGCGACGTCGGTTCATTCGAGGCGGGACGTTTTCCCGCTCTGGTAGTGACGAAAATCGAAGATACGAATGACGGCGCGTGCGATGAGCAGGACTGCAGCTTGCGCGAAGCCATTGCGGCGGCTGCGGCGCGAGGCGGCGAGATTATTTTTTCCTCCTTGTTCGACGCGCCGCAGACAATCACTTTGTCCGATGCCGCCGGTTTCCGCGAGCTTTTGATTTCGGATAAGAGTCTCAGCATCCGGGGCAAAGGCGCGCGGCTTTTAACCATTCGCCGCGATACTTCATCGAGCGTCAACTTCCCTGTTTTCGCCATTCGCCGAATCAATGCCGCGAATCCGGGCGTGACGCTCGGCGGTATGAAGATTACGGGCGGAGTTTCGTCAAACGGCGGCGGCGGCATCGACGTCAGCGGTTCCGGCTTGACCGTCTCGGCTTGTCACATCACAGGCAACAGCAACTTAATCGGCAGCGACGACGCGGGCGGAATTGCCCTGCGCAACAGCCCGTCGCTGACTGTTCTGAACAGCACGATTTCCGATAACACCGTTTTGAGTAACGGTGCTGTAAACAGCGCGGGCGGAATCAAATTCACCGGCAGTCAATTTATCATGACGAACTCGACGGTTTCCGGCAATTCCGTCGGCGGCGGAAGCGGCAACAGCGGCGGCTTGCAGTTGTCGGCGGTTTCCGGAATTATTTCAAACTCGACCGTTACGGACAATCAGGCGAACGGGACGAACACGGCGGGCGGCATCATCGGCGGCTCGAACGCGACGGCTCGCAACACGATTATCGCGGGCAATCGCAACAATACGAGCGTTCCCGACATTCGCGGCGCGTTCGCTTCCGGCGGTTTTAACCTCGTCGGCAGCACGACCGGAAACAATTTCGCCGACGGCGTTAATAATGACCGGGTCGGGACGTTTTCTGCGCCGCTCAACCCGCTTCTCGACACGCTCGGCAATTACGGGGGCGCAGCGCCGACACATCGCCCGCAGACCAATTCTCCGACGATTGATAAAGGCTACAGTTTCGATTCGGAAAGCGACCAGCGCGGCGCGGCGCGCCCGGTTGACAATCCGTCCGTGCCGAACGCTTCGGCAGGCGACGCCGCCGACATCGGCGCGTTTGAAACGCAAACCGCCGCTTCCAATCAACCGCCGGTCGCCAATCCCGATTCCTATACGGCGGGCAGAAATATTCCTCTGGTCGTCGCTTCGCCCGGCGTTCTCGTAAACGACACGGATGTCGACGGCGTTTCCTTAACGGCAATCAAAGTCGGCGACCCGGCGCACGGCAGCCTGACTCTTAACCCGAACGGCGGTTTTACATATACGCCGGCAGCCAACTTTATTGGCGACGATTCATTCACCTACAAGGCTTATGACGGCGCGGCTTATTCGGATGTCGTCGCCGTTACGATTACGGTAAATCCCGGCGGCGCGGCGACGCTGACGGTAACGAAAACAGCCGACACGCAGGACGGCGTCTGCGATACGGATTGCTCGCTTCGTGAAGCGATTGCGGCGGCAGTTTCCGGCGATTCCATCGTCTTTTCAACGCTTTTCGATTCGCCGCAAACGATTGCGCTGGCGAACGGAAACAATTTCGGAACTCTGGTTATCAACAAGAACCTGACGATTACCGGAAAGCGGGCGAATCTGTTGACCGTTCGGGGCAACTTCAACGATTTTCAAATCTTTGTCGTCACCGGGAATGGTGTCGTCGCCGGTATCGGCAATTTGACCGTCACGGGCGGAAATGCGGGTAACTCATACGGCGGCGGCATCAATATCAACGAGAGCGCCGCGCTGACCGTTTCAAACTGTAATATTACAAATAATGTTGCGGGAGCCGGGGGCGGAATTTTCATAGACGAGGACAGCACGCTGAATCTTACAGGCAGCACGGTTTCCGGAAACACGGCGACAGCCGGTTTCGGCAGCGGCGGCGGAATTCACAACGAAGGCATCCTGAACGTCCACAACTCGACCATTTCCGGTAATATCAAAAATAACGACGACAACAACGGCGGCGGTATCTGGACAATCGGCGCGACGACTATCACGAATTCAACGATTACCGATAACCAGGCAGCAGGTTCCGGAAGCGGCGGCGGAATTTTCAGGTTTGGAAATTACGGAACCGTAAGCTTAGGCAATACAATAGTTGCCGCCAATCGCAGCAATTCGACAGTTCCCGACACGGTCGGCGCATTTACTTCGAACGGCTACAATCTCGTCGGAAACGCCGGCGCGGCAACAGGCTTTCCGCAAACCGGAGACCAGAGCGGCGCGAGCGGTTCGGTTCTCAATCCGAGACTTGCCCCGCTTGATTTTTACGGCGGCGGAACCCTGACACACGCGCTGTTTGCGGATTCCCCCGCGGTCAACGCCGCCAATCCGAATAATTCTCCAAACGCCGACCAGCGCGGAATGACACGCGCCATCGGCGGGCGCGCGGACATCGGCGCTTTTGAATTAAACCTCAATTTTCTGAATTCCCCGACCGGCGCAAACGGACAGGGAACGCTGCCTAGCGCAGCAGTCCAGCAAGCCTACAGCGTCCAGTTTTCGGTGAACAGGCTGAACGGTTTTTCGGAAGGATATAGCGACGAACGGTTTTCGGAAAACGAATCGGAAGACGGCGACTTGATGAGCGTCGGAATTTTCTCGATTATCGCGGGCAATCTGCCCGGCGGTTTGACTCTCAACCCGTCCGGCGTCCTGTCGGGCACGCCGGTGCAGGCTGGAACATTTGCTTTCACAATTAAATTTACCGATTTTGACGGAATGGCGGGAGCGCAGCAATACGTTCTGAACGTGTTCGGACCGACGGCTGCCGGCGTTTCAATCGGCGGCAGAGTGCTGACGCCTGAAGGCTCGGGCTTGAAAAATGCCCGGGTTAATTTGACCGATTCACAAGGCAATAGCCGTACGGCTTTAACGAATGCCTTCGGCTATTATCGTTTCGCCGGAGTGCAGGCAGGAGAAATTTACATTATTCAGGTTATTTCAAAACGCTATCAATTCGAACCCCGGAGCGTGATTATTAATGATGAAATAAACGATTTGAATTTTTCTCCCGCACAATAAATCAATCCTTAGAAAGCAGATGTTTTTCCATTTCGAAAAGCATCTGCTTTCCACACTCTAATCGCCGCTCGGCGAGCGGCAAATCGGTTCGGAAGAAACTATCAAAGGCGGGAAAACAAAACGTATTCCCAAATATTGAAGCACATTATCAATGAGTCGCCTCTGATAACGGACAGCCGAACTAATCAATTGACGTCAGGGCGAAACAGCGATTTTCTTATCGGTTGGAAATGTTTTCTGAACGGCAGCATCGTCGCTGATTGATTCGACGGCGTCTTTCAGATACTTTGCCCAAATCGTGTAGCCGGCTCGCGTCATATGCAGTTGGTCTTGCCAGTAGACGGTATTCGCCGTGTTGGCATTATTGCCGATTACGGGGTCGGCGGAAAAATCGGCGTATGCGTCGGCAAATTCGTGCCAGTGCTGCGCGAGCCAGGCGTTAAGGTCGAGGCGAATCGCCGGGTAAACGACGGGCTGCCCGGGATAATTCGCGATTGGCAAAGGCGCGACGACGACTTTCCAGCCCGCCGCCTTTCTCGCCAGGCAATAGGCGACGAACTGCAGCTTGAGCGTCAGAGCGGTTTCGCCGCCGTTGACGTCGTTCCAGCCGGTCGAGACGACGAGAATATTCTGCGCGGCGGACGGGCGATAAAGCACGTCGATGCGCTGCGCCGCGCTGTTTATTAAATGAAATTCGCCGCCGCTGATATTATTGAATGACGAACCCGGGACGGCGCGATTGTAAACGTCCCAGCCTGCGCCGAGCAAATCTCTGGTCTGCCCGCCGTAATTAACGGTTTCTCTGGTAAATAAACCGAGATTCGAGCCGTAGGCGAGACTGTCGCCGTGAACGACGATGCGCCTGCCGTCCAGATAATAACTCATCTGGCTCGACTCGATTGTGTCCCTGTCGACATTTGAAACGTCGCCGTCAAACAGCAGAAATTCGCCGACGCGCCCTAAAAACAATCCGCTTCCGAGACCGACGTAGTTGCCGAGCCTGATAATTCCGTTGACCAGCGGCGCATCTCCGGCGTTTGTGCCGCTGAAAACCGGCTGCGCCGCGCCGTCGACGCGGATTTGCTCTTTCCCGGTTTTAAATTCCGAGGTTAATTGAACCGTTCCTCTTTCCGAGATTCGACCGCCGTAGGAAACGTCCGCGCCGTTGGTTTGCGTGTATCTTCCGGCGCTGAAGCGCGTGGCGAATTGCCCGCCGCCGAAATGCGTCAGATAGCTTGAGCCGACAATCGGGTCGATGGCGAAAAACTGCGTCGGCGTTTTCAGGTTAATGGTCGCGGCGGAGCGAAATTCGGTCGAGTCGTCGCACTCGTAAAAATCAATCATCGGGCGCGTGAGATAACTGAGCTTCGGCGGCGTTCCGACAACCGCCAAATCGCGCCCGTTGCCGCTCTGGTCATAGATTTTAATAATTTTCAGATTTGCGCCGAAAGCGTCCGCAGCCGCTTTTGAAAATCCCGCGACGAGGTCTGTCTCGGCATTATCCCCGGGACGCCTGACGCGAATCGCCGGTCCGAGATATACCCGCCGCAGCCGCCGCATCGAATACGCGCCGAGACTCTGCGCCGCAATCTGGTCGAGCACGAAAGTTTTCGGTCGCGGCAGATTAACCGACGGGCGCGACGCCGAACCACGTGAAACTCCGGCGCGCGCGGCGGTCGGAAAAAGCGAAAGCGACAAAACTGATAAAAGCAGAAATGCGGGAATTTTTTTTATCAAAATCATATTGCTCCGATTAATAAAGACGGACGGATAGACAATGCGGATTTCTCTGCAATGGGCGCGCAGGTTCGGCGCGCGGTAACAGTTCGATTTATCGAGAATAGAATGAATCTCTTCCAGCCAGCCAGCGAGTAAGACGGCAAAATTAGCGTCCTGCTCGAATTTATTCAATTGCGGTTTTCTTTTTTGAAGTTTAAGTGTAAATAAAGGCGACCTGAATCAGCCGCTGCTGCCGGGGAGATAACTTGATAAATAACATAGCAGATGTTTTCGATAAAAATCAACAAGTTTTAACAGAAAGTTTGTAAAAAATTGCAGAACGCAGAAATAAAGCAGCGGCGGCAAGCTGCCAGAGCCGCCGCCGCTTTATTTTTTTATACGGGATATTTTTCTTTGTCCCGGCGAGTTATTGACGGGCGTCTTTTATAATTCCGAGTTTGCCGCCAGCAATAATTCTTTTTGTTCGCCGCCTGTTTTCAAATCCTTCAAATTTTCAAGGGCAAACCGCTTATTTATATTGTCGCGAGTTTGCGACTCGTGTTCGATGACGTCCAGCGGGTAAGAATCCGGGCTTTTCAGGCTTATTTTATGAAAGCCGGCGAGCACGTCGACCAGACATAAAATCTTGGCGGGAATAAAAACCAGAGTCTGCCGCAGGCTGCGCTTTTTGGCGAAAATAGCCAGCAGCCCGAAAGCGAAGAGAGCCGAAACCAGCGTTTTCGGATAAAACGATTCGGGCAGAAAAAAGCACATTGACAAAAGAACGAGCCAGCCGAGAAAAACGATTGTGGTTTTCAAACGCAGCCAGCAGAAGCTCAGTCCGAAACCGTGTCGAAAGGCGCAGGCAATCGTGTTCGTCATTTCGCCCAGGCGTCCGGCGGCGATGTCGCGCCGGAAAGTCGAGACGACCGTTTTGAAACTGTGCGGGTGATAACAGCGCGTGTGACAAGCCATCGCGACGGGAATTATTTGCAGTTTCCAGCCGTTTTTCACGAGCCGCAGTCCTAATTCGGCTTCTTCTTCCATCGCCAGGTGCGGATTGAAAGAACCCGCTTCCAAAAGCGCGCGGCGACGATAAAAACAACACGGACCGCGCAGCCACAGCGCGTCCGCCGCATCGTCGAATCTTTTTTCCATGCCCGTCAAAAGCTCGCCGTTTTCATCCAAATCGTCCAAACGCCCGTTAATTCCGCCGATTTGCGGGTTATTCCGGAAATGTTCCAGCGCGACGGGCAGAAAATCCCTGTAAACCAGCGTGTCGGCGTCGATAAATAAAATAAAATCGCCCTCGGCGTAATGCGCGCCGACAAAGCGACCGGCGGACGGCGTCAATCTCCAATCCGGTTTCAGCGACAAAACCCGCGCGCCGAAAGATTCGGCAATCGAGACGGTTCGGTCGGTCGAAGCCGAATCGACGAAAATTATTTCCGCGCCGCCGATTTGTTCCGCCGCGAGCTGTGCGGCGGTCAGACATTCGCCGATGCTGCGTTCTTCGTTGCGCCCGATGACGACGATTGAAACTTTATGATTCATAAACCTCGCGCGAGCTTTCCGGTTTTAAATCCGTTAGCTGATGATTTCTTTTCCACGCGCGCCGCCGCGCTTTCAGCGTTTCAGCCAAATCGGCGGGCAGCACGGTTTTTGAAAAACTTCGCAGGTTGAGCGACGCCCGGTTGACCGCTTCGTGAACGATTGCCGCGGGCGTCAGGCGGCTGAAATCGAGCGTTACCAGTTGCGCCTGATTGTTTGCCCAGTCGAATTTATAAGTTTCGTCGCCGCGCAGGAAATCATATAGAGCGCGCCCGCGCGCGACGGCGCTTTTCACCGAAAGACCGATTAAAACCAGCCCGACGCTGTAATTCGACCAATCCAAATCGTAACCGGAATTGTAATAATAAAAAGCCCGACCGTCGTCCAGACCGTAAACCGAAGCGCGACATTCGCCCTCGACCCAAAGCTCTTCGAATCTGAGCAAACCGGCTCCGGCAAGCGCCTCGACCAAATCGCGCTGAAAGGAAACCAGCCGCGGATGCCCGCTCAATTCCGAGCCGCCGTCTTTCGCCCAGCGATTTTCGTGCAGGCGATAAAATCTTTCGAAGGCGGCGACGGCTTCGGCGGGCGCGGTTACGGCGCGAAACTCGAAACCCGGCATTTTTTCGAGCTGTTTCAGACGGCGTTTGAAATTCGACGCGCGGCGGCTGCTTTTCAAAACCGCGTCCCATCCGCCGCCCAAATCTATCTGCGGGCAGACGGCGGTCGTCTGCACGTTCCGGCGAAAACGCCGGGTTGTTTCGCGCCTTTCGGAATCTTGCGAAAAGCCCGCGATTGCCGAATCCCGCGAAACGTTTTCCAGGCAAACAATATCGAAACAATTTTCCTTTTTCAGAAAATCGAAAATCGCCTCTAAAATTTCCGCCCTGTCCGCCGGTTCGGCAATCAAGTCCAGATAATCCGCGCCGCCCTGCGCCTCGCCGATAAAAGCCAGCCGCCTGAGCCGCATTCCCAGAACTTTTTTTTCCTGCAGGCAGAGCGGGAGCAAGCCGACGAGACGATTTTCGCGATAGGCTTTTAAAATAAACGGCTTCCGGGCGTCGGCAGCGCCGAACCACTGATACCAGACCGAGAGCCATTCCCACGACAAAAACGGCGAGCAACTGCCGCCGGACGCGGCGAAAAGCCTTTTCCACTCGTCGCGCAGCGCGTCGAAAATGTTTTCTCCATCAGCTTTCTCGATTAATATTCGGCTCATAAATTCTCACTTGCCTGCTCGCTTACTGCGACGCAGCCTTTAACGGCGTTTTCTTCTTGTATTTACGCAAACGGCTAATAACGGAAAACTTCCATTTCCAGAGCATCGCGCCTATGACTCCGCGCCGGAAAATATAAAACGCGACGTGCTCGCGCTCGCCCGTCGCCCAGAATTTTTTGTTTGCGGTCGCCGGGCTCAGCATATCCAATTCCGGCGAATCGTTTTCGAGACAGCCTTTCAGAACTTCGCGAAAAAGGAGATTTCCCGGCGAGTAACGCGCGTATTGCTCATCGTACGCGATTTTCCACTGGACGGTTTTCCTCTCGCCGACGCTGTCATACATCAGGCAAATCTGCATCGCGAGGGTTTTGCCGTCGAGCTTCAGCTCGTAAATAAAAAGCGCGTTTCGCTCGGCGGCGGCGCGGGCAAAATCCTCGTGCAGGCGGGCTGCATTCTCGTCGTAGCTCGCGGCTGTCCCGGCGCGTCCTTTCCAGCCCGAGGCTTCCAGCTCGAAATATTTCCTCATCAAATCGGGGTGATAGCT
>DATHBC010000808.1:0-2801 GCA_035296345.1 Pyrinomonadaceae bacterium
CCGCCCGGCGACGCCAGCCCGGCGACGCCGAATTACGAGCGCGGCGTAATGGTCGCGATTTGCCCGCTGTCGGGAACGCGCGCGACCTCGAATTGTCCGATTAAGGAAACGCAAAACTTCAAACCCGGAACCGAGCCGAAAGATTTCTGCACGTTTCACGCCAAGCCGCCGGAATAAGCGAAGTCTTCAAAAACACCAAATCTGTTTGGCTAAGACAGCCCTTAAGCCGAAAACATCTGACTTGACTCCGCGCAGCGTCGTAAACTTCAAATCAAGTCGGAAGCTGCTTGTTATATTGTGAGGCTTGATAGTAAATGTAGTTACGCGTATCCCGTAAATAATTGACCCAATAAATAATAAAGGCAAGCCAAATCCGCAAGTAACTAATAAAATAAGAGCGTTCACGCCAATATGACACAGCGCGGACATCCACGCCCCTTTGGTTAAAGCCCAAATCGGACCAAAAAAAACGCTGCCCAATTCCACTTTCCTTTATAGGATTCTCCGCTTTCCGCAATTTTCGTGAACTCCTGCTGATAATAAGGCGGCAGGTGTGCCAAATTGTGTTGGGGTATTTGATTCATAGTATTTTCTTCCTCAATGGTTAATTTTTGGTGCTGGATAACAGGCGGTTGGGAAAACTTTCCCGCTGAATTACAAACCTTACTCGAAAACAGATGGATGCCGAACGGCTGAGATGACGCGGCGGCAACTCAAGAGTCGTTTAGTTTAAAAGCGTCGCTGTTGCCACTCGCGTCCATTGATTTGTTCGATGCGGCATTATTTCACACCGCTTGTGGCTGCCTCATAAAGTTTTAATTCAATGGCTTGCGTATTTAATTCATCTGCTGTTACTAAATAGCCAACATTTTTCCACCGCCTCTGCAATCTAAATCTTAGACTGTTATCCGCGCGCTGCAAATTATTCGACCAAACTTGATAACTTAAACGCATCCATAATGACGTTTGAACTTTTCCGATTACGTCCCAACCTAATTCCGTCATTGGCATTTCCGCGTTCAACGGAACAGTTTCGCTCATTCTTTTATCATCAATACGCTTCCTTCCGTAAAAAGAAAGTGTTAAATCCGAATCTTCCGAACGAGTTTTGGTTTGAGGTGAAAACCGAATTTCGCACTTAGTCTGCCATGTCCAAGACTCTTTGGGATTCAAAGTTTTTGTTAAGTCTTTTGGCGGCGATGGCTGGTCAAGACGCACCGCCATTTCTTTATATTCAGGATTTGTGAAAATTGATGTATACATTCCTTGACGGTAAATATCCAATTCGTAAGGGTAACGCTCTGCCTGCAATTTCGATAACGCCAAAGATATAACTTCAAGGCGAAAAATTTCTGCCTGCGGTTCGTTTCTCGGTAGCAGGAAGATAACAGGCTCATCGCTTTTATTGGTGAATTTGATGTCTAAATCAACCTCAAATGTTACCCAATCAGAATTATCAGATAAAGGTAGAGGCTTTATGTTTAGCACAGTTCCGCGCAAAATGAGACGGTCTGAATTAACCTCTCTTTGAGCTAAAGCAGTAATAGTAATTTGCGAGAAAGCAAATAACAAAAATATTGTGAATATAGTATTTCTCAATATCATAAAGGAAGCATCAAACTTTGTATTCTGCCGAACTAAATCCGTGTTATACAGGCATTTTTATACTTTACAAAAGTTACGAAAGTCAATAATCATTTGGTTTTTCCGGTTATTTGTTTTAATTTGACGGTTCATAATATAATTCGCGGTAATTAATTGCCGCGAATTATGAAAATTTAAGCCGAATTTACAAAGACTTTCCGATTGCGGCAAAGATTTATTGAAAGTAGCAACGCAAGATTAAGACACTACCGATTTTTCACCCTTTTGCCTTTTCCGATTTAATTCGATAAATTCAAATTTGCAGTTTGTCATTGAAAATTTGCCGAGGTGGCGAAATTGGCAGCCGCGCAGGTCTTAGGAGCCTGTACCGAAAGGTGTGCGAGTTCGAGTCTCGCCCTCGGCACCAAAATCAATTACGAATTACGAATTACGAATTACGAATTAGGCGGAATTAATTCGGACGTTTAAAATAAATCAATCATTCGTAATTCGTAATTCGTAATTCGTAATTTACAAAGAGAGGTTGCCCGTCCGTATCTGACTGACGCGGGCGGGTTGTTTATTTAACGAATGAAAACAGAAGTTATCGACGTTTCCCCGACACAGAAGGAAATTAAAATCGAGATTGACGGCGAAACCGTCCGCGAAGTTTACAACAAAATCGCCAAAAAATACGCGCAAGCCGTCACGGTTCCGGGCTTTCGGAAAGGTCTGGCTCCGGTCGACATCGTGAAAATGCGCTACAAGGACGAAATTAAAAACGAAACCCTGCGCGAGCTTTTGCCCGACCGCGTTTCCGAGGCGATTCAGGAAAACAACTTAAGCCCGCTCGGCGAGCCGCAGCTGCATCTGGAAAACGCGGAGAATATCAAATTAAACGGCTCCGAGCCGATTTCTCTGCACGTTCACGTCGAAGTGATGCCGGAAATCCCGACGCCGGATTATCAGAATCTGGAAGCGGTGCGCCGCGTGCGCCCGGTTGATGAAACTGAGCTGGAACGCGTTATCGACCAGCGCCGCCAGCAGGGCGCGACGCTGATTCCGGTCGAAGACCGCAAATCGCAGGAAGGCGACACGGTCATCGCCGATTTGGAAGGCACGTTTGTCGATGATGCCGATAATCCCGAGCCGATTAAGGTCGAAGATTTGGAAATCAAGCTCGGCGACGCCGGCATCGAAAAAACTTTTTCCGATAA
>DATHBC010000809.1:0-3950 GCA_035296345.1 Pyrinomonadaceae bacterium
GGGGAAAAAGCGCTGCAGTCGGCAAAGCGTCATCGCATCATCCGGCAGGGACGCTCGTACGGCGACCACGCCGAAAACGTTTTCGTCGAAGACGGCAAAGAGCGCGGTCTGCATTTCATCTGTCTGAACAGCGACATCGAGCGGCAGTTTGAGTTTATACAGCAAACCTGGGTCGAGAATAAAAAATTCGCCGGGCTTTACAACGAAGTCGACCCGCTTATCGGCAGGCACGAAGGCGATAATTTATTTACCGTCCAGGGCGACCCGCTTCGCACGCGGTTTCACAATTGCCCCGGAATCGTGACGATTAAAGGCGGCGCATACTTTTTTATGCCGGGAATCAGAGCCTTGCGATATATAGCAGCCGGACTTAAAAATTCTTAAGCTTGTTTATAGCCGCGGCGCAAAAGAATTTAAAATTGCGGGTTTCGGATTCAGCCGACGGGCGACAAATCTCGAATTTCAAATCCCGATTCCGAAACCCGGAATCCGAAACCCGGAATCTTTTCGCCGGAATTGATAGGAAAGTAAAATGAATCAAAATAACGCTGACATTGCCGTCAATAATGTCGCTCCTGCCGCCGCCGCTTCCGCCGCTGCTGCTGTTTTTGCCGCCGACGCCCGCCCGCCGGCGCTGGAAAATCCGCGTCATCGTCTCATCTCTATCCGGATAAGCCCGATGGTGGAAATGGCTCGATGGATTTTCGAGCTTTACAATATTCCGTATGCCGAGGAGAAGCACGTCGCGGGCTTGCATCTGTTAGCGACCCGGCGCGCGGGCGGCGGCGACGAAGTTCCGGTCGTCGTAACTGCTGAAGGCGTCTGGAAAGGAGCGCGCGAATTTCTTATTAACTTCGACGCGAAAACTCCGCCGGGAAACCGGTTATTAGGAGAAAATGATTCGCATCGCGCCGAAAATCTGGCGCTGGCGGACAGCCTTTTCGCGCTTTTATTAAAACAGGTCAGACGCTATGTTTATTTTTACCTGCTGCCGGAAAAACGTTTGTTAAAGCCGGTCGTCACGGACGGCGTTCCGCTCTGGGAAAAGCTTTTCGTCGACCTTTTTTATCCGCTCTGGCAACGATTGATGAGTAAGGGACTGGATTTTTCCGGCAGCCTCGTCGGCGATGCGAAAAGCGACGTCGAGCAGGCGTTTAAGATGGTCGAGGAACGCCTCGGCGACGGTCGGCGGTTTCTTGCCGGCGAGCGTCCGGGCATTGCGGATATAGTTTTCTCGTCGCTCGCCGCGCCGGTTGTTTTTCCGCCGCAATACGGGGCGAAAGTTCCGGAGATGAGCGAGCTGCCGATGGAGCTTCGGGATTTTGTTTCCAGATGCCGCGCCAGCCGCGCCGGGCAGTTGGTTTTGGACACTTACGCCGAACGCCGAACCGAGTCGCAGCCGCCGATGGATTACAAAAAAAGAACCGTCGGGCTGGGAAACTTAATTTTCGGTCCGGCGGTTAAAGTCTGGATAGCCCGACTTCTGGTTCGCCATGCGCCTCGCCTGATCGTCGGAGGATTTGCGGTCGTCTCGCGCTGGGACGATGTAAAAGACGTTTTCGCCCGCGATACGGAGTTTCTGATTGCGCCGCTGAACGCGCCTCCCATCGAGGAAATCAACGGACCGTTCGTGCTCGGCATGGACCGCAGCGAGCTGATGCTGCGCGAGCAGAGACAAATGTACGCGGGGCTTTCCGCCGTCGATTTCCCAGCCGTCCGCGCGCAGGTGCGGGCGGAAGCCGAACGCCTGCTGGCGGCGGCGCGCGAGAGCGGCGACGGAAAAATCGAGGTCGTCAACGGCTACGCGCGTCTGGTCGCGGCTCGGACGGCGGTTTCGGTCTTCGGCGTCAGCGGCTCGTCCGAAGCCGATTATATGCGCGTCGTGCGCCGGATATTCCACCACGCTTTTCTAAATATCGGAGCGGATGCGGAGATTAGAAATCAGGCGCTCGCCGCCTCGGCGGATTTAAGACGCTGGACGCTCGAAGAGATAGCCCGCCGCCTTTCGACCGGCGAGCGCCGAAACGACGTTATGTCGGCTCTGCTGGCGCTTCGCGACACAGACCCGGAAGCTTTGGACGATGACGGCGTGCGCCGCACTTTAATGGGAATGCTGGTCGGCGCGGTCGATACGACCGCGACCGCCGTCGCCAATTGCACAGCCGTGCTTTTAAGCAGCGAAGATTTAAAAAAACGCGCTCTGCGGGATGCGGATAATCCCGACCGCTTTGTCGGCTGGTGCTGGGAGGCGTTGAGATTTATGCCGCATAATTCGGTGCTGGCGCGCTTTGCTCATACGGGAACAAAGATTCGCGACAAACAGCTTAAACGCGATACGAAAGTAGTCATCAACATTCTCGGCGCGATGCACGATGCGGAAGTCTTTTCCTCGCCGGAGGAAATCAACCCGGAACGCCCGCTCGCCAACTATTTTCACTTCGGCGGAGGCTTGCACCCGTGCGCCGGCAGAGCCATCAACGCCGTTCAGGTTCCGGAACTGGTGCGGCTGCTGCTGCTCCATAATGCTTCATCCGCGGAAAGACCTCGATTCGACGGACCGTTTATAGACGAAATGGTCGTGCAGTTGTAAATAATCGGAAATATTTTCGCGAAAGTCTGGAATCAATCTGCGAATAAAACTTTCTATAAACAACGGAAGAAAACAGGTTAGTCCAGCGCAGTGGCAAGCATTTAAACAGGCAGGCTTTCCCGAATTTTTCCGCGAGTTCGTTACATTCTCCTAGCTTTGAATTCTAAGCCGCATTTTGCTCATGCGGCTTTTTTGTGCGCCGAAAAAGTAGGCGGAAGGCGAAAAAGTGAAAGCGTGAAAGAGTGAAAAAGCGAGTTGAGCAAAATTAACAAAACTTTTTCACATTTTCACATTTTCACTTTTTCGCTTTGCTAAACCTTTGCGTCTTCTACACGTTCTGTGGCAATTTATAAAGTATGCAGAAAATTCTTTCAGTTGCCGAGATGCGCGAAGTCGACCGCCTGACGACGGAAAAATACGGCATTCCGTCGTTTCTCTTGATGGAAAACGCCGCCTACGCCGCTGCCTGCGTGATTACGGAAAGGCTGGGCGGCTCAGTCGCCGGAAAATCGTTTTTAATCATGTGCGGCAAGGGCAACAACGGCGGCGACGGCGCGGCGCTGGGGAGAATCCTGTGGCAGCGCGGCGCCGACGTCGAGGTGTGCTATTTCGGCAGAGTCGAGGAAGCGAAACCGGACGCGCGCGCCAATCTGGAAATCCTTCGGAAATTGTCCGAACAGCGATTCGTCGATTTGTCGAAGCCGGATATTTCTTTCGAAGAATTCACGCAGTTGGAAGAATGGCGCGAATACGTCTCGGCTAATTTTCATCAGGACGACCCGGACGTTCTGGTCGACGCGCTTTTCGGCACGGGCTTGACGCGCGCGCTCGAAGACGAATATCGCGAAATCGTCAGCTACATCCAAGCCTTTAACGTCGAAGGCATCGAGCAGGAAGTGCTGGTCGTCGCGCTCGACCTTCCTTCCGGACTCGATGCCGACTGCGCCGAATGTATCGGCGAAAACTCGAAGCCGCATTTGACGATAGCCTTTACCGCGCCGAAGCCCGCAAACGTTCTGCCGCCCGCCTCGAACTGCGGCGGCGAACTCGTCACGGTCGACATCGGCTCGCCCTGCGAGCTGGTCGAAAGCCAGCCTTCGCAATTATTTTTAGCCGACGAAAAAGACGCGCTGCACTGGCTCGAACAAACCAGGTTCGCGTCCGCTTCCTACAAAAACAAACGCGGTCACGCGCTTTTGATTGCCGGCTCGAACAATTACGCGGGCGCAGCCGTTTTGAGCGGCAACGCCGCGATTCGCTCCGGCGTCGGGCTGGTCACCATCGCCACGCCCGAATCCATGCAGACGGCGATTGCCGCGCGCGTTTTGCCCGAGGTGATGACGCGCGGCGTGGCGGAGAC
>DATHBC010000810.1:0-2709 GCA_035296345.1 Pyrinomonadaceae bacterium
GAAAAACGGCTTGGTCGCCGAAAAAGCGTTTGAGGAAATCGACGGGTTTATCGAAGGGAAAATCGACGCCGTGGCAATCGGCAGCGGTCTGGCTTCGACCGACGCGAGCACGAAAAAACTCGTGCGCAAGGTGGTCGAGAAACGCAGGACGCCGGTCGTGATTGATGCCGACGGCTTGAACCTGCTCGCGCCTTTTAAATTAAAAGGCTCGGACGAGCTGCCCCTGATTTTAACGCCGCACGCGGGCGAATTTCTGAAGCTGATCGGCGCGAAAGATAAAGAAACCGCGCTGGAAGACCGCGTCAAAGTCGTGCGCGATTTTGCGCAGAAACAAAATGTCATCGTCGTTCTAAAAGGCGAGCGAAACCTGATTGCCGCGCCCGACGGCAGAGTCGTCATCAACCCGACCGGAAATCCCGGTCTCGGAAAAGCCGGAAACGGCGACGTTCTGGCGGGCATCATCACCGGCTTTGTCGCGCAAGCCGCGCAGATGAAAGTCGATATGTTTGAAACCGTCGTGGCGGCGGTTTACATCGCCGCGCTGGCTGGCGACATCGCCGAGAACAAGTTCGGTAAACGCGCGATGCTCGCGTCAAACGTCAGCGAATGCCTGATTGATGCCTTTCACGAACTCGAAGAAGAAGAATAGAAACAGGATAAACAGGATAAGCGGGATAAAAAACAGGACTTAATAAAACAATTATGTATCCTGTTCATCCTGTCTATCCTGTTTGAATTTATCTATGGTCAAAGGAGAGTTCGAATCAAACGCGCCCGAAGAAACTTTCGCGCTCGGCGAAAAATTCGGCGCGCGGCTCGCGGGCGGCGAGATGATTCTGCTTTCGGGCGGGCTGGGCGCGGGAAAAACGCTTTTCACAAAGGGAATCCTGAGCGGGCTGGACTTTGACGTCGACGAGGTGACGAGCCCGAGCTTTACGCTGGTCAATCTTTACAAAACCGAAAAATTCGACGTTTATCACATTGATTTGTGGCGCATCGACGAAAAATCGGACGCCGCGTTTGCCGTCGGGCTGGACGAGATTCTGGATGATAAAACGGCGGTCACAATCGTCGAATGGTCTGAGCGTCTGAAAAAATTTCCCTTTCCCGAAAAAACGTTTCGTGTCAAAATCGAGGGCGACGGCGAGGAAGCGAGAAGAATTTCGATTTTTTAGCCGCTGCGGCGGAACAAATTCCGCGCCGCGTCGTCTAATAGAACATGAAAAAACGGCTCGGTTTTTTATTGACTTTGTTATTTGCCGCCGCCTGCGCGCAAACCGAAACGCGGAATATCGAAACGCCGCAGGCTGAGCCGCCGCCGCAAGCGCAGCAGCCGCAAAAAATCACCGGCGAGCGCGCCTTAAAACTAATCAAAACGAAAGATGCGGTCGCGCCGTTTTTCCAGCCGATGGGCGCGCCCGAAGAACACGATTGGCTGGCTGCGTTTCAGGAATCCGGTCAGACTTTTGAAGAATATCTCGGCGAAAATCCGACCTTGCCGACCGCCGAAAGAAAGAAAATTTACATCCAGCCCGCCGGACATTTTTCCGCGACCGAGCGAAAGGTTCTGCGTCTGGTCGCCGATTATATGAAGGCTTTTTACAATTTGCCGGTCGAATTGAAGCCGGAAATGAAACTAAAGGACGTGCCGCCGGAAATGGAGCGCAAAAATCCTTACGAAGGGCAGCGCCAAATCAGGACGCATTATTTTATCGGCGAGCTGCTGCCGAAGCTTTTGCCCGCCGACGCCGCAGCTTTTATCTGTCTCACCAATATCGACCTTTACCCGGACGAAAACTGGAATTACGTTTTCGGTCAGGCGTCGCTGGAAACGCGCGTCGGCGTCTGGTCGCTCTACCGCTTCGGGAAACCGGATAAAAGCGAGACGGATTACAAAAAATTTCTCGCGCGCGCTTTGAAAATCGCGATGCACGAAACCGGGCACATGTTTACGATGCGTCACTGCGCGAAATACGAATGCCTGATGTCGGGCACAAATCATCTCGGCGAAACCGACCGCCGCCCGCTCGACGCCTGCCCGGAATGCACGGCGAAAATCGCCTGGGCGATGAATTACGAACCGGCGGAGCGCAGCCGGAATTTAGCCGCCTTCTGGGAAAAACAGAATTGGATTGAGGAAAGGGAATCGTTTCTGAAAAAAGCCGAAGCTTTTACCGAGGCGGCAAAACAGTAGTTTTTATGAAACGTTTGACGAATAAAATATTTTTCATAGGCTTTGCCGTCGCGTCGATTTTGACGGGAGTTTTTATCTTTGTGCGGGCGCAGAAGGAAGAAGCGAAATCCATATCGGAAGTCAAAAACCCGCATCTGGTCGTGAAGAAAAAAGAGCGGCTTTTGCAGGTTTACGACGATGGGAAATTAATCAGGACTTACCACGTCGCTCTGGGTCGCGCGCCCGCGGGCGATAAGCGAACCGAAGGCGACGGCAAAACGCCGGAAGGCGAATTTTACGTTTTCACGAAAAACGATAAAAGCAAATTTTATCTTTCGCTCGGGCTGAGCTACCCGAACGCGGAAGCGGCGCGGCGCGGTTTGCAGGAAAATTTAATCACGCGGGAAGAACACGATGAAATTCTGAAAGCCGTCGCGGAAAAACGCATGCCGCCGCAGAAAACGGCGCTCGGCGGCGAGATTTACATTCACGGCGGCGGAGCCGCGCTCGACTGGACGGAAGGCTGCGTCGCGCTG
>DATHBC010000811.1:0-5451 GCA_035296345.1 Pyrinomonadaceae bacterium
TCGGTCGAAGAAACGGCGGAAGTTTTGCAGGTCGCGCCGATAACCGTGATGCGCGAATGGCAGAAAGCGAAAGCGTGGCTTTACCGCGAACTAAGTGATAAGTGATAGGTCATAGGTGATAAGGGAAGAAATTTTCTATTCCTTATGACCTATCTCTTATCACTTATCACTTATCACTTATGAATCAAGCGCGCTGGAAACAAATCGACGAGCTTTTCGACGCCGTGCTGGACATTCCCGATCAGGCGGCGCGCGAAAATTTTCTGTCCGAAAAATGCAGCGGCGACGAAGAGCTGCGGCGCGAAATCCTCAGCCTGCTCGAAGCGCAGCAGGAAAGCGAAAAAAGTTTTCTGCAAAAATCCGCGATGAACATCGCCGCCAGAAATCTCGCCGCCGAACAGACCGTTCCGTTCGACGCGCATTTTCTCAATAAAACTCTCGGCACGTACAAAATAGAAAAACTGCTCGGCGCGGGCGGCATGGGCGAAGTTTATCTGGCGGACGACGCCAAGCTCCGCCGCAAAGTGGCGTTGAAAATTCTGCCTTCGGAATACGGCTCCAGCGACGAGAGAGTAAAGCGTTTCGAGCTGGAAGCGCGCGCCGTCTCGGCTCTGAATCACCCGAACATCGTGACGATTCACGACGTCGGAAGCTTTGACGGCGTCAATTACATCGCGACCGAGATGGTCGAAGGCAAAACGCTGCGCGAGATAATCGGCGCAAATCATCTGAAATTAAAAGAAGTTCTCGGCATCATTATCCAGACCTGCGACGCTCTCTCCGCCGCGCACAGCGCCGGCATCACTCACCGCGACATCAAGCCGGAAAATATCATGGTGCGCCCGGACGGTTACGTGAAAATTCTCGATTTCGGTCTGGCAAAGCTGAGCGAGATTGATTCGAACACGCTGAAAAATTTTACCCAGACCGCGAAAGGCATGATTATCGGAACGCCCGCCTATATGTCGCCCGAACAGGTGAGCGATGAAAACGTCGACCATCGCACGGATTTGTGGAGCGTCGGCGTCGTTCTGTACGAAATGCTGACGGGCGTCAATCCTTTTAAAAAAGAAAACCGGCAGGCGACTTTTCAGGCGATTTTGTCCGTCGACCCGCCGCCCGCCAGTTCTTTAAATCCCGAAATCTCGCCCGAACTCGACCGCATATTGATGAAAGCCCTGGAAAAAGACGTCGATTTGAGCTACCAGACGGCTTCGGATTTGCGCGCCGATTTAAAACGCATCAAACGCGAAATCGATTCGTCGCCTTCGTGGAGCGTGAGAAGCGCGGTGACGGCGGAGACGCGGAAACGCGAGGACGCCGAGACGCAAAGAAATTACCTGGCTTATGTTTTGGGCGCGCTCGTATTGACGGCAATCGGTCTGGGCGTCTGGTTTTTCGTCAAAAATTCCGGTAAGTCTCAAAGCCGGGAAGCCGGCGAGTGGGCGAACGCCCGACACTCGCAGATTAGCGATTCGCCGTGGGTCGAAGGCTATCCGAGCCTTTCGCCGGACGGGAAAAACATCATTTTCGCCAGCGAAGCCGGCGGCGACCGCAACATTTACCTGCAAAGAGTCGGCGGAAAAAATCCGGTGAACTTAACGCCTAATTCCAAAGAAAGCGACACGATGCCCACATTTTCCCCGGACGGGAAATTCATCGCGTTTCGCTCCGAGCGCCAGCCGAGCGGAATCTACGTGATGGAAGAAACCGGCGAAAACGCGCGCCGCATCTCCGACCTCGGCTTTCACCCGTCGTGGTCGCCGGACGGAAAAAAAATCGTCGTCAGCGACAAGGCGGCGGCGATTCACACGGTTCACACCGTGCCGAACAGCGCGCTGTGGGTGATTGACGTCGCCGGCGGAAACAAATATCAGCTTGAAACCGGCGGCGACGCGATTATGCCGAACTGGTCGCCGGGCGGGTCGCGCATCGCTTTCTGGTTTGTGGCAAACGGAAAACTGGGCGAGATTGCGACCGTTCCGGCGACGGGCGGCGAGCCGGTCGTCGTCGCTTCGGACGCGGCTTCGGACTGGAATCCGGTCTGGTCGCCGGACGGAAAATACCTGTATTTTGCCAGCGACCGCAGCGGCAATATGAGCTTCTGGCGCATCGCGATTGACGAGGAAACGGGCGCGGCGCAGGGCGCGCCGGAATCCGTGCCGACGCCTTCGAAATATTGTCGTCACATCACCTTATCGCGCGACGGGAAGACGCTTGGCTACGTCCGGTACGAAAGCCAGTCGAATTTACAGGCAATCGCTTTCGACCCGAAAGCTTTGAAAACGACGGGCGAGGTCGGCTGGATAACGCGCGGCGACAAGGAAATCGGCAATCCGGACCAGTCGCCCGACGGCGAGACATACGTCGTCCGCCAGCCGACCCGCACGCAGGAAGACCTCGTGATTTTCGATAAAAACGGCGGCAACTGGCGCAGCCTGATGAACGATAAATTCCGCGAGCGTATCCCGCGCTGGTCGCCCGACGGCTCGCAGATTGCCTTTTTCTCGGACCGCAGCGGAAAATATCAAATCTGGACGATAAACCCGGACGGCTCGAATCTGCGGCAGATTACCTTTTCGGAAAAAATGGGAGCCAACGCGCCCGTCTTTTCGCCGGACGGCGCGCGCCTGGCTTACACCGAGCTGGAAGCAAACACGCAGGCTTCTTTTATACTGGATTTGACCCGGGCTTGGAGCGAGCAAACGCCGCAGGCGCTGCCGCCGATGGCTGGCAGCAAGTCTTTTTCCGTGCGCGACTGGTCGGCGGACGGTAAAAAACTGCTGCTGATTTATTTCGAGCCGGACGGCGACGAGCACGGCGTCGGCGTTTACAATCTGGAAACCGGCGTTTACGAAAAAATGACCGAATCCGGAACCAGCCCTTTCTGGCTCAACGACAACCGTCATTTCATCTACACCGACAGCAACACGATTTTTCTGTGCGACACGCAGACGAAAAAAACCGTCGAGCTTTACAAGCCTTTCGCCTACGAATTGCAGCACGCCAATATCTCGCCCGACAATAAAACGATTTTCTTCCGTTATCTACAGGTCGATGCCGACGTCTGGCTGATTGACGCCGCGCCGCAGAACCAGTAAAAAAGCGGTAAACGGTAAACGGTAAGTTGGGTAAAATTGCCTGCCGATGCGTTCGGAACACTTGCCGACGTGTTTGAACGAGCCGCCGACTCGTTCTGAAAACCTGCCTTCACGTTGGAATGAGCTGCCGGCGTGTAATTTTCATTTGCCGACGTGTTGAGATAAGCTGCCGACGTCTTTTTATGACTTGCGGACGCGTCGAAAGCGGCTGCCGACGAAAAAAGTTGATTTTTTCCGCGACTCGCTTTACAATCTCAGTTCTTATGAGAAATTTGTCTCAACCAAAACTCGTTAAAGATATACTCGCCGAACTGGGCGTCGCGCCGAAAGAATCCTGTCGCCTGTAAAATTCCCGAAAAAATCGCATTTAATTTGTTTCGATTTCGGATTTTCTTTCTGGAAAAATCCGGTTTCGAGTCCGTTTTCGTTTATGATATTGTTTCCAATCGAATTTTAAAAATATGCTTAGATTTCATAACAACCTATCGGGACAAATCGAGGAATTTCAGCCCATTAAAGGCAATGAAGTGCTGATGTATATCTGCGGTCCGACCGTTTGGAATTTCGCGCACATCGGCAATTTTCGCACGTTTACCTTTGGCGACGTTTTGCGCCGTTATCTGAAATATAAAGGTTACCGGTTAACGCACGTGATGAATCTGACGGACGTCGACGACCGCATCATCAACGAATCGAAAAATGCCGGGAAGACGATTGACGAGTTCGTCGAGCCCTATATCGAAGCCTTCTGGCAGGACGCCGACGCGCTCGGGCTTGAGCGACCGGAAATTGCGCCGCGCGCGACGCATCACATCGCGGAGATGATTGAGATTATCCAAAAACTGCTCGACAACGGTCGCGCGTACGAAGCGGGCGGCTCGATTTATTACCGTATTTCCGCGTTTCCCGAATACGGCAAGCTCTCGAAAATCAATTTCGAGGGAAATAAGGTCGGCGGCGGCGGGCGCGTCGATACGGACAAATACGACAAGGAAAACGCGCAGGATTTCGCGCTCTGGAAATTTGTCGAGCCGGAAGAGCAGGCAGGCTGGGACGCGCCTTTCGGTCGCGGTCGTCCCGGCTGGCATATCGAATGCTCGGCAATGTCGATTAAATATCTGGGCGAAACGTTCGACATTCACGCGGGCGGCATGGATTTGCAGTTTCCGCACCACGAAAACGAAATCGCGCAAAGTGAAGGCGCGACCGGAAAACAGTTCGCGAAATACTGGATGCACGGCGAATTTCTGAAAATCGACGACGTCACGATGTCGAAATCGAAAGGTAATTTCTTTACTTTCCGCGATTTGCAGGAACAAGGCTATTCGCCGCTCGCGATTCGGTATTTGCTGCTCTCGATTCCCTATCGCCATCAGTTGAACTTTACTTTTGAAGGCTTGCAGGGCGCGGAAAGCACGATTAAGCGCCTTCAGGATTTTCGCCGCCGGGTGAAAGAAACGCGCGCCGAAAGCGGTTTGAACGCCGAAGTCGAGCGTGTCGCGCTTGACGCCGAGCGCGATTTTGAAGCGGCGATGGACGACGATTTGAACACCTCGCAGGCGCTGGCGGCGATTCACAATTTCGTGCGCGAAGTAAACACCGCGCTGGCAAACGACGCTCTGCGCGCAGACGATAAAAATCAGGTTCTGGAAGCGATTGAAAAATTCGATTCGGTTCTCGGAATTTTCGGCAAAGACGTGGAAGAAATGCTCGACGCCGAAATCGAAGCTCTTATCGAAGAACGTCAGGAAGCCCGCCGCAATCGAAACTTTGCCCGCTCGGACGAAATCCGCGATTTATTGAGCGAAAAAGGAATCGTTCTCGAAGACACGAAAGACGGCGTGCGCTGGAAACGGAAATGAAAACAGGCAGAAGCCCGCGCGTGAGCAAGGGCGGGAACGGTAGCGGATTTGGGATTCGGGATTTAGTTAACGGCAAATCCGCAATCCGCTTTCCGCCGTCTCAAATCTCTGTCCGCCCTTGCTCACGCGCGGGCTTCTGCCTCGCTTTACTTTCTGATTTCGACTAAAAACGCTTTCAAGCCCTGCGCTTCAAAAGCTCGCGGCTCGCCGATGCGGTAGCCTTTTTCCGTCAGATTTTTTAAAGGCGGTTTCGCTGCGTTCCAGTCCTTATCGCGAAAGGCGATGAAAAATCTCTCGCCGGCGATGTCGTTTTCGCCCGCGGTTTTCACTTCGTCGAAACCGCGCGGCAGAAAATAGGCTTTGTCTTCGTTTAAGCCTTCGATGCCGTTTATTTTTATGACTTCGAAATCGGCGTCCGCGCCGCGCAGGGCGAACCAGAAATGATAAGCGATTAAATCTTCAAAAACGTAAATCCGCGCCTGTTTTTC
>DATHBC010000812.1:0-4161 GCA_035296345.1 Pyrinomonadaceae bacterium
CCATTCAAAATCATAGCGCATATTTTTCACGACATTTATAATTGGATTAATTTTCCAGCAGCCATTTTTCGGCTTCGCCGACGTCATTGAAAGTTTTTGCGCGAAGCCCGCGGTTGGTGGCGACCAGCTCGCCGAATTCGTTTAAATCCTTTTGTTCGAGATAGCGGTCGACGAAGGCTATCAAAACGCCGCCGAAGCCCATCTGCGTGATTTCGGCGGCGATTTGGTACATTTCCACGAGCGAGACGGCTTCGACGATGTCTTCTTCAATCAAAACTTTCCGGGCTTGGGATTTTTTCGCTTCGGCGGCGATTTCGCGCCAGAAGGCGAGAGAAATTTCGAGGCTGTCGTGCTTGCCCGCGACGTATGCGTAAAGATAGCCGCGGCGCTGCTCGAATCCGATTCGGTATGCTTTGCCGCCGTCGCCTGCCTGTTCGGGGCTGCTCATAAATTTAATCTTATTAATTTTCGGACGGGAAATGCAAAGCCCGCTTATAAAAATAAAGCCCGGCGGCGAAAAAAAAGCCGCGCTGCCGGAAAAGTTTTCGCGAGCGAACTTTTTTTTGATTAATAAATTTTCCGTATATTTTTACATTCGATGTAAAATCGCTTGACATTGGCGGCAATTTCCCTATAATTCAACGAGTTTCATAATTCCAAACGCCAAGCTGATATTCTGCAAACACAAGAGACCGTCGGTGGGTAAAAGCAGCCCAATTGATTTATGCCCTGCTTTTAAAACGGTTGCTTTACAGTGCGGCACACTGACAATTACGGCAAATTATGCGGTTATTCAAGCTCTTACCGTCGCCCTGACTTTCAACCGAGGAATTGAAAGAAGGATAAAACTGTGTTTCAGGAACATAAGTTTATAAATGAATCATCGGTAACCCAAGGTTTTTGGTAATAATCTTTAAAAGCAAGTAGTTTAAAAGCAATTTAGGGTGCGAAGTATGCAGAAAGAATCGCCGTTTCGCGGATTTTCCCACGGTTTCGTCTGTCCCGCAGCTACTCCAAGCCCGCATTCTGAAAAATGTTCAGCAGATTGCCGCCGAAGATAAAAGGTAAGCCTATATCGGTTTTCCGAAAGCGAAACCACATCGACTTTCGACGGACAGGCATTTACCCACAACCGACGTCAACGATATGAGCGCAGAGTTTTTATCGTGCGGCACTTATCCAATTTATTGATAACGAGTGGGCGAGCCTGTCAATCAGCCGACTCGCCGACTCTTTATCAAGTGAAATTTAGTTAGTTGAGAGGAAGATTTATGAGTATCCCGAAGAGCAATTTCCTTTTACGCAAAAAACGGTTTGTCGCCGTTTTGAGTGCGTTACTGGTGTTGGCGGTTGTCAGCTCGACGCTGGCGAGCACCGCCGAAATCTCATTTTTCGATTCGTTCAAGCAGTTTGTGGGCTTGAGCGCATCGGCAGAGACCTTGACTTCCGCCTCCGCGTCGCAGCAGCAGCCTAACGTTTCAGCGCAGCCGCTGACGATTGGCACCTGCGACACGGCAGGACCGATTGAGGTGGAATCGACGGGCGGAACGACCGCCCCGAGCGCATACGCGACATTGGCGGCGGCGTTTACGGCGATTAACGCCGGAACGCACACCGGCTCAATCAACGTCGAGGTCTGCGGCAACACGACCGAAACCGCGAGCGCCACTTTGACGGCGAGCGGCTTGGCTTCGACTTCTTACACGGATGTTACCGTCCGTCCCGTCGGCGGCGCGCGCGTTATCGAAGGCTCGGTAGTCGGCGCGATTATCCGCCTTAACGGCGCGGACAACGTGACCATCGACGGTCGTCAGGGCGGAGCCGGAACGGCGCGCGATTTGACCGTTCGCAACAACAGCACGTCGGCTGCGACGGCAGCCATCTGGCTCTCGAGCGTGGCAGCCGGCAACGGCGCGGCGAACAACACTGTTCGCAATCTCGAACTCGCCGCGGGCGTCAACCAGAGCACCGGTGACCTTTCGACGTTCGGCATCATCATGAGCGGCACGGCGATCAGCACGACGAACAACGGCATCGACAACGACAACAACTCGTTTATCGCCAACCGCATTACAAAAGCGCGTTACGGCATCGTCACCAGAGGAACGACGACCGATTTGAACATCAATCCGGTCGTCACCGACAACATCGTCGGACCGGAGGCGTTCGGCGCAGACCAAATCGGTAAAGTCGGCATCTTTATGCAGGCGGACACGGGCGCGACCGTTTCGCGCAACACCGTGCAGTTTGTCGGCTGTCTCGACCCGCAGACCTGTATCGGCGCAGACCGTATGGGCATCGCCATCGGCGCGGAATCCTGGAGCACGACCGACACGTCGACGATTACGTCGGCAAATTACACGGTCACGAGAAACATCGTTCACGACGTGGTCGAAGAAGTTACCTTCTCGGCGCTCGGCATCCGTCTGGGCACGACGCAGAGCGGCAGCCCGACGGGCAACCTCGTCGCCAACAACTTTGTTTACAACGTCCGCGCCAACGGAACCAGCGGCGACCAGGTTGCCGGCATCGGCGTCGCGGGCGGCAACGGCGACCGCATCGTCTTCAACTCGCTCAGCCTGACGGGCGACGTCGACCCCGGCGTAGCCGCCGCGTCGACGACCTACGGCAACGCGATTCGCATCAACGGCGCGAACGGCACGAACAACGCCAACTTCGTCGTGCAAAACAACAGCATCTATCTCGACCTGAGCAGCTCGAGCACGGCGGCATTGCGTTTTTATGCGATTACGCTTTCGGCTTCCACCTATTCCTTCGGAACGGGCGGTTTGAATTACAACAACTATTACATCAACCCGGCGAACGCGCAGCTTCGCACGGGCGGTTTGGGAACCAACACGGGCAGCGCGATTACGACTGAATTTGCGACGCTGGCAAACTGGCGGACGGCTCTGACGACCCCGCAGGACGCCAACTCGATTCAGGCTGACCCGCTGTATGTTTCGCCGACTTCGGATTTACATATTACTCCGGCTTCGCCGAACGAAAGCGCGGGCACAACGATTGCAGGCGTGACGGACGACATCGACGGTCAAACCAGACCGATGGGACCGACGCCCGACATCGGCGCGGATGAAATCGCGCCGCCGGCAACGCCGGGAACGCTGCAATTCACCAGCCCAACGTATTCCGGACGCGAAGGAAATACGGCGACCGTGACGGTTACCAGAACCGGCGGCTCGGTCGGCACGGTGACGGTCGATTACTCGGTGGCGGCAGGCGGAACGGCGACGGGCGGCGCGATGTGCGGCGCGGGCGTCGATTACGTTACGCCGAGCGGCACGCTGACCTTCGGCGACGGCGTCAACAGCCAGAGCTTTACCATTCAGCTCTGTTCGGACGCTCTGTTCGAATCCGCTGAAACGATTAATCTGCAGCTGACCAACGCCACGGGCGGCGCGACGATTGGAACGCAAAGCACGGCGACCGTCACGATTATCGACGTGCAGACCTTTAACGGTACGGTCAACGTCGGCACGGGCGAAACCTATACGTCTTTAACCAATCCCGGCGGTTTGTTCGAATATATGAACAACGGCAACTTCACGGGCAACGTCGTCATTAACCTCGTTACGGATTTGACGGCGGAAACCGGCGCGGTTGCGCTCAACGAATTCGCGGGCGGCTTTACCGTCACGATTCAGCCGAGCGGCGGCGCGCGACTGATTTCCGGCACGAGCTCGACTCCGCTGCTCGATTTCAACGGCGCAGACGGCGTGACCATCAACGGTCTGACGGGCGCTGCCAATCTGACCATCAGAAATACCGGCACGAGCGCGGCGATTCGTTTTATTAACGACGCCTCGAACAACGCGGTGTTGAAAACGACGCTGGAAGCGGCGAGCACGTCCGCCGTGCTGAATATCAGCACCGGCATCACGACGGGCAACGACAACATCACGGTTGACGGAAACGTCATTCGCGACCTTTCGACTGCCGCCGGAGCGCCGCTGAACGGAATTAACGTAGCCGGAACGTCGGCTGCGGTTGCCAACAGCAACATTACGATTAACAACAACCAAATCTTTAACTTTACAGCCGCGGGCACTGTCATTCAGTTAAGCGAAAACATAACGTATACGTTTAACGACATTTTCCAGACGGCGGCGAGAACGACGGCTCTGGCGGGCGTGGCGGTCA
>DATHBC010000813.1:0-1826 GCA_035296345.1 Pyrinomonadaceae bacterium
CCATTATTTAAGCAAATCGACCAAATCTTTATTGCCCTGCTTTTTCGCCCAATCGAGCGGGGTTCTGCCGTTCTTGTCCTTGATTTTTTTATCCGCGCCCGCGTCGAGCAGCATTTGCGCGACGGCGCGGCGCGTTTCGGCGGAAGCGCGGTTATTGGCGGCGAGATAAAGCAGCGGCGTCATCCCGTTTTTTTCCTGCTGGTTGACTTGAGCGCCTTTGTCGAGCAGCATTTTTATGATGTTTTGATTCACCGCCGCGCCGATGCAGGCTTCCGCCAGCACGATTCCGCCGTCGGCGTCGGCGATGTTCGGGTCAGCGCCTTTGTCGAGCAGTTTTTGCACGAGGTCTTCGCGCCCGCGCGTGACGGCGAGATAAAGCGCGGTTTGATTTCTCAGGTTTTCTTTCGAGCCGCCGACGTTTACGTCAGCGCCTTTTTCCAGCAGATATTCGAAAATCTCCTCTTTCTGCTTCGACAGCGCGAGATGCAGCGCAGATTGCCCGAGATTGTCCTGCATGTTGATGTCGGCTTTTTCGGCGACGGCTTTCACGGTTTTCAGCTCAACATTCGGAATGGCATAGGTCAGAGCCGTTTCGCCGCGCGCGTTTTTCGTGTTCGGATCCATTCCCGCGTCGAAAAATCCTTTGATTGCCACCGTATCATTTAACCGAATCGCTTTGAAAAATCCGTCTGTGTTAAACTCGAATCCGCGCAGCTTCAGCATGTTTTTCGTCATTTCCGGCGACCCCGAACCGTCTCCTGACGCGCCGCCGCAGGAAGCCGCAACGAAAACCAAACAAACGAGAAAGAAGTAAATTTTTAGTTTCATAATCTTTTTAAAGTGAAAAAGTGAAAAGGTGAAAAAGCAACTTGAAAAGCGAATCCTTACTTTTTCACTTTTCCACATTTTCACTTTTTCACTTTCATAGTCCATTTTCCGCCATTTCAATCGCTTTTATCAACGCGCGGGCTTTATTAATCGTTTCTTCGTATTCTTTTTCCGGCACTGAATCGGCGACAATCCCGGCGCCAGCCTGCACGTTCGCCCAGCCGTTTTCGATTTCGATGGTGCGAATCGCGATACAGGTGTCGAGATTTTCGGCGTAGTCGATATAGCCGACCGTTCCGGCGTAGATGCCGCGCGCGGTCGGTTCGAGCCGGCTGATAATCCGCATCGCGCTGACTTTCGGCGCGCCGGAAACCGTCCCGGCGGGAAAGCACGAGGCGAGCGCGTCGAAACGGTCTAATCCTTCGCGCAGTCTGGCTTTCAGGCTCGTCACCAGATGCTGAACGTGCGAGTAACGCTCGATTTTCATTAATTCGTCGACCTCGACCGAGCCGTATCCGGCGACGCGCCCCAAATCGTTGCGTCCCAAATCGACCAGCATCACGTGCTCGGCGACTTCCTTTTCGTCCGAGCGCAGGTCCTCGCCCAGCATCCAGTCTTCCGTCTCGGTTTCGCCGCGTTTTCTGGTTCCGGCAATCGGGCGGTATTCCAGTTTTCTGCCGCGACAGCGCACGAGCATTTCCGGCGAAGCGCCGATTAAGGTCTCTCTGCCGGTTTTGATAAAAAACATATACGGAGACGGGTTCATCGTCCGCAGGGCGCGATAAATGTTGACCGGCTCGGCTGAAATCGGGCGCTGAAATTTTTGCGACAAAACGATTTGATAAGCGTCGCCCGCGAGAATTTTTTCCTGAATCGCCGCGACCGCTTTCAGAAAATCCGTTTTCGCCCAGTTCGAGCGCACCTCGATTTTCTTTTCCGCGGGTTTTTCGGCGTTTTGCGGGAAAACCGCCGTTTGATTCAGGAGCTTTTCGATTCTT
>DATHBC010000814.1:0-5253 GCA_035296345.1 Pyrinomonadaceae bacterium
ACGCCCGGCAAAGGTCTCTTTGTCGGCGAGGTCAGAGGTCATCGAATCGCCGTTCTGAACCTGCTCGGCAGAGTTTTCATGCCGCCCATCGACGAGCCTTTCCGGACGGCTAACGAATGCGTCAAAGCAATTCCCGAAGACGTAAAAATCCGTATCGTCGATATGCACTGCGAAGCCACCTCGGAAAAATACGCGATGGGCTGGTTTCTGGACGGTCGCGTCTCGGTCGTCTACGGCTCGCACACGCATGTTCAAACTGCCGACGAAAGAATCCTGGACGAAGGCACGGCTTACATCACCGACGTCGGCATGACCGGCAGCTACGCGGGCTGCATCGGCATGAAAAAAGAAGACGTAATCCAGCGCTTTATGAACGTTCCCGCGCGCCGGGCGGAGCATTCGACCGACGACATCTGGATTTGCGCCATCGTCGTCGAGATTGACGAGCAAACCGGCAAAGCCAATCAAATCCAACGCCTGCGCCTGACGCACGTTTCTTAGAGAGTGAAAAGTGAATAGTGAATAGTGAAAAGTTAATGACAGTTTTTCACTATTCACTTTTCACTTTTCACTTTCCAGTTCCCGGCGGATTTCTTCTTCCATTTTCAAGGCTTCGAGCGCGAGCGGAAGCTCGGCGGAGCGGGCGGTCAGGCGTTTTAAGGCGAGTTCCGTGTCCGAGAAATTCGTGCCTCGCCGCGAGGCGGCTTCTATCATCTGGAGGCGCGTTTCGGCTTCGACGCGCATTTGTTCGGCTTCGGATTTTATTTCTTCGAGCTTCGTGTGGTCGTCGCCCAGTTGTTTTTGCAGCTCTGCGGCGTTTTCGCTTTTCAGATATTTTAATTTATTCTCGCGGCGCTTGACTAAAAGAAGCTCCTGTTTCGTCGTTTTCAGAATCCGCGTCGCGGTCAGGCGCGAGGCGAGAGTTTCGCGATAAGCGTCGGCGAGCAGGCGATTTTTATTTTCCATTTCCCGCAGCGATTTTCTTTCGGAGCCGGTCAGCTCGTGTTTGAAAAAATCGACTTCGTTCGCCTTTATGCCGTCGACCGCGATGCGTTCGCGAATCCGGCTGAGCCAGCGCGAGCGGTAAAAAAGCAAGCCGCCGCTGATTATCAAACCGAAAATAAAACCGCCGACCAGCGAGATGAGCGTCAGAAAGAAATACATCGCCGCCGTCGGCGTAGCGTTGGAGAACAGGAACAGGAGGAAGAAAATGAGCGCGGGCAAAATCGCCGTCAAAGCCGGCACGACCCAGGCGCCGTATTTCAGCGCCTTGTCTTTGGTCAAATCCCTGCGCGTTACCTCGTAATATGGCGATTCCAAACTGTGCATTCGATTTTTACTCTAACCTACTCTACAAACTTTATTCAAATATATCGCATCAAAAAACTTAACGGCTCGAAGATAATGTAATATTATTAGCTTGAGGAACTTAAAAGCGCCTATGTTCAAAATGATTGCTCGAAGCTTTTTCCTTGTTTTCGTATCAATTTTGCTTGCTGCCGATTTTTCCTTCGCACAGCCGCCCTCATCGCGTGACCAGACGCAACCGCAGCAGCAGCCGCCCGAAAACGAAAATAACCGGAAAAGACAACAAAAAGTTCGGACTGTTACGATTCCGATTTCGATTTTTTCCGAAGAAGAATTGAAAAAACAGATTCCGCAGGAATTTATCGAAGCCGGAAATATCATCGTCAAGGAAGACGGCGAGCAGCAGACGATTCTCTCAATCCGCAGCATCAGCGAAGCGCCGCTGGCGCTGGCGGTTCTCGTTCAGGACGACGTTTCTTCGAGCGTCAATCTCCAACTGCGGCGGCTCGCCGATTTTATTCGCAGATTGCCGAAAGGCTCGCGCGTGCTGGTCGCCTACCTGCGCGCCGGTTCGATTCAGGTCAGGCAAAAATTTACCGACGATTTGGAAAAAGCGGCGGATTCCCTGCGGATTATCGCCAGCGTTCCGTCGGTCGCGCCGAGCAGTCCTTATCAAAGCGTCGAAGAAGCACTGGGACGATTTGACGCGCTGCCGGTCGGCAGGCGCGCGATTCTTTTAATCTCGGACGGTCTGGACGCTTCGCGCGGATTGGACGATTCGTCCCCGGCGGGCAGCCTCGACCTCGAGCGCGCCATTACCAAAGCGCAGCGCAAAAGCGTGGCGATTTATTCGTTTTACGCTTCGGCGAGCCTGACCGAACGCGCCAATACGACGCTGATTTTAAACGCGCAGGGCTCGCTGCAAAAGCTTTCGGAAGAAACCGGCGGACGCGCGTTTTTTCAGGGATTGACGACGCCCGTCAATTACGAGCCTTTTTTCCGCGACGTAACCATGGCTTTAAACCGTCAATTTGTCCTGACTTATCTCTCGACGCATATGAAAAAAGGTTATCATAAGGTCGATGTGACGAGCACCAACCCCGAAATTAAAATCCAGCATCCGAGAGGCTATTATTACAGGTAAAAGCAATCAGCCGCGAAAGAACTCGAACAAGGCTGAAATTTTTGCCGCAGATAACATGAACAACACGAATTAAAAAGAAATAATTAATTCGTGTTGTTCGTCTTATCTGCGGTTAATTTTCCTAATCGACTTTCAGATTGCAAACCGGGCAGACGTGAACGTCTTCCTTAATCAGAAAACCGACCCAGAAAAGCGGGAAAAACACCAGCAGCAGAACGACAAACACAATCCAGCCCGCCGGCGAGATTTTTCTTTCGAGATGCGGCAGATTCTGCGTGCCGCAGCGCGGGCAGCGATAACCGTGCGCCATCGCGGGCGCTTGCGGCTGGTAAACCAGAGGCTGCGGCTGGTTGAAATTTGAAACCGGCTGGACGCGATTGATTTCCTGCGCCGTTTTCCACGGCTGCTGCCGGGTGTCCTGCTGCACCTGAAATTCGTCGGTTTTCCAGCTATAAGGCTTCGGCGGATTATATTCGTAAGATTGATTCTGCGGCGGCGGCGGCTGTTGCTGTTGCGGCGGCGGTGGCGTTTGCTGCACGGCACTCATTCTCGTTCCGCAAAAACGACAAAAATTGCTTCCGTAATTATTGATTTGCCCGCAGCTTCGACATTGAACCATAGTGAATTTTCCGACCCGTTCCGGGATTTAAGCTTTGCCGAGATATTTTACGTTACTTTACGGCAAAAGTTCGTTAATTGAAAGTTGGAAACCGGAAAAATGAAAACGTCGAAAGCGGAATTGCGCAATTCCGCTTTCGACGTTTCTTTTATTACTCGAATCTGATTTTTTCGCCCGTCGAAATCGCTTTGTAAACCGATTCGACCAGCTCGACCGATTTATAGCCGTCAAGCGCCGTAACGGGCGGCGCAGAGCCGTTTAAAACGGCGTCGATAAAGGCTTTATCTTCCTGAACATAACCCCAGCGTTCTTCCTTTTCGGTCATGTGAAACGAAAGCGTCTCGAAATTGGCGTCGCAGCCGCGCGAGTCAATCAGGCGTTCCATCTCCTCGGTCAAAATCGTGCGGTGATGACAGAAAACTTCTATCCGCTCGAAAGGAAACAGCCAGCTTGCGTCGGACGAAGAGGCGAAGGTCGAGTGAAAGCCGTTTTTGAATTTGAAAATAATCGAAAATTCGTCGAGCTCCGGGTATTCGTGCCGCGAACCGTAGGCGACAAGCTCTTCGATTTCGCCGAACTGAAAACGCATCATATCGAAAAGATGAATCGTCGTTTCGTACAAAAATCCGCCCGTCACGTTCGGGTCGCCCGTCCAGACCGGATTTTTCAGCTCGCCGCGATTCATCTTGATGTGCGCCGAGTGAGCTTTGTCTTCCGTCAGCAATTCCCTGAGCCGGGCGTAAACCGGCGCGAAACGGCGATTGTGTCCCACCTGAAAAACGCCTTTTCCGTTTTGCGACGTTTCGAGCAAAATCCGCGCGTCGTCAATTCCGATAGCGAAAGGCTTTTCGCAAAAAACGTGCCTTCCGGCTTCGACCGCCCGCGAGGCGATTTCGACGTGCGTTTTATTCGGCGTGCAAACCAGCACGGCGTCGCTCGCCTCAAACAGTTCTTCGAGCGAGCGGCAAACTTTTCCGCCCACGGTTTTTGCCGCGCGCGCCGCCTTTTCCGGCACAATATCGTAAAGCGCGGCGATTTCGGCTCGCTCGTCGCGCGAATGAATCCGCGCGTGAACGTTGCCGATGTAGCCCGTGCCGATGATTCCGATTTTTACTTTTTCCATAATGAATAAAGTGAAAAGGTGAAAAAATGAAAAGGTGAAAAAATGAAAAGGTGAAAAAGTGAAAAGGTGAAAAAGATTGCGGCTGCGAAATAACGACCGCTTTTTCACTCTTACCCTTTTTCACTTTTTCACTTTTAAGCCGTTGCTCCTTTCGGCGTTAAGCCCAGAACTTTCTCGGTCGCTTCTTTGGCTTTTTTAGCCACTTCAAAAGGATTTTCGTTCCAGTATTCGGGGCGGAAAATTTCTATGGAAACCATCCGGTCGTAGCCGATTCGGTCGAATCTTTCCTTGATTTCGCGAATCGGCAGAATTCCCGCGCCGGGATACAGGCGATGCGCGTCGGTCAGGCTTTCTTTCGGCAAATCTTCGGCGTCGTTGATGTGAAAGATGAAAAGTTTTTCCGGTCTCATTTTCTCAATCGCTTCAAAGCTGGAACCGCCGGCGTAGAAATGAAATGTGTCGATGACGTTTCCGACGTTCGGGCGATTCACTTTTTCGACGATTTCGTTGCATAAATCGAGCGTCTGCACCGAGCAGTCGGTTTGCCCTAAAAATTCGAAAGCCAATCCGACGCCGTGTTTTTCCGCGATGTCCGCCAGCTCGTTGAGAACGCGCACCGATTCGTTCGTGATTTCCGCTTCGGTCGCGTTTTCCGGCAGCTTTCCCGGCACGACGACGACGTACGGGCAATCGAGTTCGCCCGCGATTTCGGATAATTCTTCGGTTTCGGCTTTGATTTTTTCGTAATCGTCGTTAGTGCGGAAAGTGATGTGCTCGATGGAATTTATCGAATACGGTTTCAGGTTGTTTTCTTCCAAAAGCTTTTTCAAATCGGCGACCGCGCTCGTTTTCAGAAACTCGCGCAGCTTTGCCGCCCAGATTTCGATTAAATCAAAACCGGCTGCGCTCGCCGCCCTGATGTCGGTTTCCAAATCGGCGTGCATCGTCGTCGCGCCGTTTAAAGCAATTTTCATAGGACGTTTATTTTTTCTTCAAGGTCAAAACCGAAAATTTAACACAAAAAAAGCCAAGCGAAAAACGCGGACGAATTTGAGGTCG